>NZ_JAJNSC010000040.1:0-14689 GCF_027497975.1 Streptococcus sp. SM5
TGGGTCACGTAACTGCTCGTCGTGGACGTGTAGATGGTATGGAAGCACACGGTAACAGCCAAATCGTTCGTGCTTACGTTCCACTTGCTGAAATGTTCGGTTACGCAACAGTTCTTCGTTCTGCATCACAAGGACGTGGTACATTCATGATGGTATTCGACCACTACGAAGATGTACCTAAGTCAGTACAAGAAGAAATCATTAAGAAAAACAAAGGTGAAGAATAATTCACCGTCACTTTAAAAGAAGTCACTTTGTGGCTTCTTTTTCTGTTTGGTAGAAATAGCTAAAATGGCCTCAAATATGGTAAAATAGAAGGAGTATATTGTGAGGAAAATGGATGTCAACCACTTTTGAAATTTTAATGAATCAGTTGGGAATCCCCGCTGAGATAAGAAATCATAAAGCCTTCTCCCAGGCTGAAATTGAACAAGTTCTTGTGCATAAGCGCAGTAAAATCTGGGAGTTTCATTTTGTATTTGAGAATATTCTACCATTTGAGGTTTTTCTGGAATTGAAAAAGGGTCTGAAAGAAGAATTTTCAAAGACTGGAAATCAGGCTAGTTTTGAGATTAAAACTCGAAGCCAAGCTTTTTCAAGAGAGCTTTTACAGGCCTACTATAGGGAGGCTTTTTCAGATGGGCCTTGTTCTAGTCAAGGATTTCGGACAATGTATCAGAATTTTCAAGTCCGATTTGAAGATGATCAATTGATTATTGAAGCCTCTGAAGCAGCAGATACAGAGCATTTCAGAAAAAATCACCTCCCTAATCTTAGCAAACAACTTGAGCTCTTTGGATTTCCTAAGTTTACGTGTCTCTTAGAGAAAAATGAAGATTTGACCAAGGAAGAACAGGACGCTTTTCATTCTGAAAATCAAATGATTGTTCAGGCCGCTAATGAAGAAACTCTTCGGGCTATGGAACAGTTGGAACAGATGGCACCGCCTCCTCCAGTTGAGGATAAACCTGTCTTTGATTTTCAGGCTAAGAAGGCAGCTGCTAAGCCTAAACTTGACAAGGCAGAGATTACTCCAATGATCGAGGTCAATACCGAAGAAAATCGTCTGGTTTTTGAGGGTGTTGTCTTTGATGTTGAGCAAAAGGTAACTAGAACGGGTCGTGTCTTGATTAATTTCAAGATGACTGACTATACATCTAGCTTCTCCATGCAAAAATGGGTCAAAAATAAAGAAGAAGCTCAGAAGTTTGACATCATTAAGAAAAATTCATGGCTCCGTGTTCGTGGAAATGTCGAGGTCAATAATTTCACACGAGATTTGACCATGAATGTTCAGGACGTGCAGGAAGTTGTTCACTATGAACGGAAGGACTTGATGCCAGAAGGTGAGCGTCGCGTTGAGTTTCATGCCCATACCAATATGTCGACTATGGATGCTCTTCCTGAGGTCGAAGAAATCGTTGGCACAGCAGCCAAATGGGGCCACAAAGCAGTGGCAATCACAGACCACGGCAATGTTCAATCCTTCCCTCATGGTTATAAGGCGGCCAAGAAAGCTGGTATCCAGTTGATCTACGGGATGGAAGCCAATATCGTAGAAGACCGTGTTCCTATCGTCTATAACGAAGTGGAGATGGATCTTTCTGAAGCTACCTATGTAGTCTTTGACGTTGAAACGACTGGTCTATCTGCTATCTATAATGATTTGATTCAGGTGGCAGCTTCCAAGATGTATAAGGGCAATATTGTCGCTGAATTTGATGAATTTATCAATCCTGGGCACCCCTTATCAGCCTTTACAACTGAATTGACAGGAATTACGGACGACCATGTAAAAAATGCTAAACCTTTGGTCCAAGTTCTGAAAGAATTCCAAGAATTCTGTAAAGATACCGTTCTTGTAGCCCACAATGCAACCTTTGACGTTGGCTTTATGAACGCCAACTACGAGCGTCATGGACTGCCAAAAATCACACAACCTGTCATTGATACGTTAGAATTCGCTAGAAATCTCTATCCTGAGTATAAACGTCATGGTCTAGGACCTTTGACTAAACGTTTTGGTGTAGCTCTAGAACACCACCACATGGCCAACTACGATGCGGAAGCAACTGGCCGTCTGCTCTTTATCTTTATCAAGGAAGTGGCAGAAAAACATGGTGTGACAGATTTGGCACGATTAAACCTTGATTTAATCAGCCCAGATTCGTATAAAAAAGCTCGAGTCAAGCATGCGACCATCTATGTGAAAAATCAAGTGGGCTTGAAAAATATCTTTAAGCTGGTATCTCTCTCTAATACCCAGTATTTTGAAGGAGTTCCACGGCTTCCACGTACAGTTCTAGATGCCCATCGAGAAGGTTTGATCTTAGGTTCAGCCTGTACGGAAGGAGAAGTCTTTGATGCAGTCGTATCACAGGGTGTAGATGCTGCGGTCGAAGTAGCTAAATACTATGACTTTATCGAAGTGATGCCTCCGGCTATCTATGCACCTCTGATTGCCAAGGAGCAGGTTAAGGATATGGAGGAACTCCACACCATCATCAAGAGCTTGATTGAGGTTGGAGATCGTCTCGGTAAGCCGGTTCTTGCGACAGGAAATGTCCACTATCTCGAACCCGAGGATGAAATTTATCGAGAAATCATCGTCCGCAGTCTAGGTCAGGGGGCTTTGATTAACCGAACGATCGGCCATGGAGAAGCTGCCCAACCAGCTCCGCTACCAAAGGCGCATTTTAGAACAACCAATGAAATGTTGGATGAGTTTGCCTTTCTAGGAGAAGATTTGGCTCGTAAGATTGTCATTGAAAACACCAATGCCTTGGCAGAAATCTTTGAACCTGTGGAAGTTGTAAAGGGTGATTTGTACACACCTTTCATTGACAAAGCCGAAGAAACAGTTGCCGAGTTAACCTACAAAAAAGCCTTCGAAATCTATGGGAACCCACTCCCAGATATCGTTGATTTACGGATTGAAAAGGAATTGACTTCTATCTTGGGGAATGGATTTGCCGTGATTTATCTGGCTTCACAGATGCTAGTGCACCGTTCCAACGAACGAGGATATTTGGTTGGTTCACGTGGGTCTGTCGGTTCTAGTTTCGTTGCGACCATGATTGGAATTACCGAGGTTAATCCTCTCTCTCCTCACTATGTCTGTGGTCAGTGTCAGTATAGTGAGTTTATCACGGATGGTTCCTACGGTTCAGGTTTTGATATGCCAGATAAAGACTGTCCAAACTGTGGCCATAAGCTCAGCAAAAATGGCCAGGATATTCCTTTTGAGACCTTCCTTGGTTTTGATGGGGACAAGGTACCCGATATCGATTTGAACTTCTCAGGTGAAGACCAACCGAGCGCCCACTTGGATGTTCGTGATATCTTTGGGGAAGAATACGCCTTCCGTGCAGGAACGGTAGGTACGGTGGCGGCCAAGACAGCCTATGGATTTGTCAAGGGTTACGAGCGTGACTATGGCAAGTTCTACCGTGAAGCCGAAGTAGAGCGCCTAGCCCAAGGAGCTGCCGGTGTCAAACGGACGACCGGTCAGCACCCAGGAGGAATTGTTGTTATCCCTAACTATATGGATGTCTATGATTTTACACCAGTACAGTACCCTGCAGATGATGTGACCGCTGAATGGCAGACTACTCACTTTAACTTCCACGATATCGATGAGAACGTCCTCAAACTCGATGTCCTTGGTCATGATGATCCGACCATGATTCGAAAACTCCAGGACTTATCAGGCATTGATCCAAATGATATTCCTATGGATGATCCTGGTGTCATGGCCCTCTTCTCAGGTACAGATATCCTAGGAGTGACACCTGAACAAATCGGTACCTCAACTGGTATGCTTGGTATCCCAGAGTTTGGAACTAACTTCGTTCGCGGAATGGTGGATGAAACCCATCCGACGACCTTTGCGGAGTTGCTTCAGCTATCTGGTTTGTCTCACGGGACAGACGTATGGTTGGGAAATGCTCAGGACTTGATTAAGGCAGGGATTGCGGACCTTTCAACCGTTATCGGATGTCGGGATGACATCATGGTTTACCTCATGCACGCTGGTCTAGATCCAAAGATGGCCTTTACCATCATGGAGCGAGTGCGTAAGGGATTGTGGCTTAAAATCTCAGAAGAAGAGCGCAATGGTTATATCGAAGCTATGAAGGCTAACAATGTGCCTGAATGGTATATCGAATCTTGTGGGAAAATCAAGTACATGTTCCCTAAAGCCCATGCGGCAGCCTACGTTATGATGGCCCTTCGCGTGGCCTACTTCAAGGTTCACCATCCGATTTATTACTACTGTGCTTACTTCTCCATTCGTGCCAAGGCCTTTGATATCAATACCATGGGTGCAGGCTTGGATGCTATCAAACGCAAGATGCAAGAAATTGCTGAAAAGCGTAAGAACAATGAAGCTTCTAACGTAGAAATTGACCTCTATACAACTCTTGAGATTGTTAATGAGATGTGGGAACGTGGCTTTAAGTTCGGCAAATTGGACCTCTATCGCAGTGATGCGACTGAATTCATCATCGATGGAGATACCCTCATCCCACCGTTTGTCGCTATGGATGGACTAGGAGAGAACGTTGCCAAGCAACTGGTTCGTGCCCGTCAAGAGGGAGAATTCCTCTCTAAAACTGAACTCCGCAAGCGTGGAGGACTCTCATCAACATTGGTTGAAAAGATGGATGAAATGGGAATTCTCGGCAATATGCCAGAGGATAATCAGTTGAGTTTGTTTGATGATTTGTTTTAAGAACTTGGAGGATATTTCATGAAACTAAGAATTTTTGCGGAAGACAAGCCGGCTGAGAAGGTGTTTGAGTATCAATTAGAAGTTGCTGATCAGACAATTCTTCTATCGACAGCGCTTTTGTCAGGCGCTATTGCTTTAGCAGGATTATTGTCTGCTTTGAAAGAAAAATAAAAATAGAAAAGAGAAAAGAAAATGGTTTTACCAAATTTTAAAGAAAATCTAGAAAAATACGCTAAGTTATTGGTTGCAAACGGAGTGAACGTGCAACCTGGTCATACCTTGGCTCTCTCTATCGATGTGGAGCAACGCGAGTTGGCGCATTTAATTGTTAAAGAAGCTTATGCACTTGGTGCACACGAAGTTATCGTTCAATGGGCAGATGACTTTGTAAACCGTGAGAAATTCCTTCACGCGCCGATGGCGCGTTTGGACAATGTACCAGAATACAAGATTGCTGAGATGAACTACCTTCTTGAAAACAAAGCTAGTCGTCTCGGTGTCCGTTCTTCTGACCCAGGTGCCTTGAACGGAGTGGATGCTGAAAAACTCTCAGCTTCTGCTAAAGCTATGGGAATTGCTATGAAGCCAATGCGTATCGCCACTCAATCTAACAAGGTTAGCTGGACTGTAGCAGCTGCTGCTGGACTAGAGTGGGCTAAGAAAGTCTTTCCAAATGCTGCAAGCGACGAAGAAGCAGTGGACCTCCTTTGGGACCAAATCTTTAAGACTTGCCGTATCTACGAAGAAGATCCAGTTAAGGCTTGGGAAGAACATGCAGCAATCTTGAAGAGCAAGGCACAAATGCTAAACAAAGAGCAATTCTCAGCTCTTCACTACACAGCTCCTGGAACAGACTTGACACTTGGCTTGCCGAAGAACCACGTTTGGGAATCTGCCGGAGCGATCAATGCTCAAGGCGAAGGTTTCTTACCAAACATGCCAACAGAAGAAGTCTTTACTGCCCCTGACCTCCGTCGTGCAGATGGTTATGTCACTTCTACAAAACCTCTTAGCTACAATGGAAATATTATCGAAGGCATCAAAGTGACCTTTGAAAATGGTCAAATCGTTGATATCACAGCTGAAAAGGGTGACCAGGTTATGAAGGACCTCGTCTTTAAGAATGCTGGTGCGCGTGCCTTGGGTGAATGTGCCTTGGTACCAGATCCAAGCCCAATTTCTCAGTCAGGCATTACCTTCTTTAACACCCTTTTCGATGAGAATGCTTCTAACCACTTAGCTATCGGTGCCGCTTATGCAACGAGCGTTGTTGGTGGAGCAGAGATGAGCGAAGAAGAGCTGGAAGCTGCAGGACTTAACCGTTCAGATGTTCACGTTGACTTTATGATTGGTTCTAACCAAATGGATATCGATGGTATCCGTGAGGATGGAACACGCGTACCCCTCTTCCGCAATGGAGATTGGGCAATTTAAGGAGAAACTATGATTGGAAGTATGTTTGTCGGTCTTTTGATCGGACTATTAGCAGGAGCTATCACCAATCGTGGAGAACGGATGGGATGCTTCGGGAAAATGTTCCTGGGTTGGATTGGTGCTTTCCTGGGGCAAATGCTTTTTGGAACTTGGGGGCCTATTTTAGCTGATACGGCTATTATCCCATCAGTTTTAGGAGCCATGATTTTATTAGCCATCTTTTGGAAAAAAGACAGCTAGTTTTAACTTGCTAGAACAGATAAAGAGGTTGGAAATCTTCCAACCTCTTTTTTTATGAGCTGCAAAAAGGCTGATATGCGACTAGTTTGGCTTTCAGTGACTGTTCCTTTTTATATTGCCTCAAGTATGGTACAATAAAAACATGAGAATTCAACAATTACACTATATTATCAAAATCGTAGAGACTGGTTCGATGAATGAGGCTGCCAAGCAACTTTTCATTACACAACCGAGTCTATCAAATGCCGTTCGTGACCTAGAAAATGAGATGGGAATTGAGATTTTCATCCGAAATCCTAAGGGAATTACCCTTACACGTGATGGGATGGAGTTTCTATCCTATGCCCGTCAGGTTGTCGAACAAACCCAACTTCTAGAAGAACGTTATAAGAATCCAATCGCTCATCGCGAGCTTTTTAGTGTGTCTTCGCAACACTATGCTTTTGTGGTCAACGCCTTTGTTTCCTTGCTTAAGAAAAGCGATATGGAAAAGTACGAGCTTTTTTTGCGTGAGACGAGAACCTGGGAAATCATCGACGACGTCAAGAACTTCCGTAGTGAAGTAGGAGTCCTCTTTTTAAATAGCTATAACCGAGACGTCCTTTCAAAGATGTTGGATGACAACCATCTGGTTGCCCATCATCTCTTTACAGCACAACCCCATATTTTTGTCAGCAAGTCCAATCCACTTGCTAAAAGAGACAAGGTGCAGTTATCAGACCTGGAAGACTTCCCATACTTGAGCTATGACCAAGGGACCCATAATTCCTTCTACTTTTCAGAAGAGATTTTGTCTCAGGAACACCACAAGAAATCCATCGTTGTTAGTGACCGTGCGACCTTGTTTAATCTCTTGATAGGTTTGGACGGCTATACCATCGCGACTGGTATCCTTAATAGTAACCTCAATGGAGACAATATCGTCTCGATTCCACTTGATATTGATGATCCCATTGAACTGGTTTATATCCAGCATGAGAAAACTAGCTTATCTAAGATGGGTGAACGCTTCATCGAGTACCTACTTGAAGAAGTTCGCTTTGATAAGTAATTTGAATAAATGAGAAGAGAAAAGAAGAATGACGACATTAAATACAAATGATTTTGATTTTCACTTGCCAGAGGAATTGATTGCCCAGACTCCTTTGGAAAAGCGCGATGCCTCTAAACTCTTGATGGTCAATCGCCAGACTGGAGAATTTCAAGATCGCCACTTTCACTCCATTATTGAAATGCTAGAGCCAGGTGATGCCCTGGTTATGAATGATACCCGCGTTTTGCCAGCTCGACTTCATGGTCAAAAAGAAGAAACAGGGGGCCATGTTGAACTCTTGCTTTTGAAAAATACAGCAGGAGACGAATGGGAAGTCTTGGCAAAACCTGCCAAACGTCTCAAGGTCGGCACCCGAGTTATTTTTGGTGATGGTCGACTTAGCGCAGTCGTGACTGAGGAATTAACCCATGGCGGTCGTATTGTCCGTTTTGAGTATGAAGGAATTTTCCTAGAAGTACTTGAAAGTCTTGGAGAAATGCCTTTGCCTCCTTATATTCACGAAAAATTGGATGACCGTGAACGTTACCAGACAGTCTATGCCAAGGAGAGTGGATCAGCAGCAGCCCCAACTGCAGGTTTGCATTTTACAAAGGAATTACTGGAAGAAATCCAGCAAAAAGGCGTTCACCTAGTCTACCTGACCTTGCACGTTGGGCTTGGGACCTTTAGACCTGTTTCAGTAGATGATTTGGATAAGCACGAGATGCACTCAGAGTTTTATCAATTGTCTGAGGAAGCCGCAGCGACCTTGCGTCAGGTCAAAGAAAATGGTGGCCGTGTCATTGCCGTTGGAACAACCTCTATCCGTACGCTAGAGACTATCGGAAGCAAGTTTGACGGCCAAATCCAGGCCGACTCTGGCTGGACTAATATCTTTATCAAACCGGGCTATGACTGGAAGGTGGTGGATGCTTTTTCTACTAATTTCCATTTGCCGAAGTCTACCTTGGTCATGCTTGTCTCAGCTTTTGCAGGTCGTGAATTGGTCCTCCAAGCCTACCAACATGCTATCGATGAAAAATACCGTTTCTTTAGCTTTGGCGATGCCATGTTTATCTACTAAAAAGTAATTAAATAAAGACTAGAGAAAGAAGGGCTAATTCCTAATAGGATGAGCCTTTTTTCTATGTAGGGTAGCTATTGAATAAAAACGAAATAAATGATACACTGAAAGCAATGAGTTAGCCATCAAAATTATATGTAAAACTAGGCTAGCCACTTTAAACGACCATATTTCAAAGGAGATTTTTATGACTAACACAACATTGCGCTATACAAGTCTATCAGTACTGACCTTGTTAGCTGCTATTACATTAGCTGCTTGTGGTGGAAAGGCTGACAAGAATACTTCAGCTTCAAATCAAAAGGAAACAACAACTCAAGTAACGACGGCTTCAGCAAGTAAAACAGAAGCAGGCAAAAAAGAGGGGCAGAAGTCTGAGGCAAGTAGTGTGTCAGATGCTAAAACGACTCAAGCAGAACAAAAGGAAGATAAGCAAAAGTCACAAGAAGCTTACGCTAAATTTGTGGGAACTTGGGAAAATTATGCAGGAACAACTGCAACAGTTACATCTGATGGAATTGTAACGATCCAAAGTTCAAAAGGAACCTTTAATTATGAGATGGGTCGAGTAGAGGAAAAAAATGGTTATTACTCAGCAGGCATCCAACGCGTTGATGGTGGAGAAGGTGCCCGCCTTATCTACACTCCAGAGGGAGTCCAAAATGAATTGACAGGTACAGATGGTAGCCAAGAAGTCTTGTCTATTGGCCAATCACCAAGTGACAAAGATAGTCATTTTTACCGTAACTAAGAATACCAGTAAGAAGTAAGGGTGTAGAAACGCCTTTGCTTTTTAAACAGTTTTAAAAGGAGTATAAAATGATAATGCCTTTTGTTTTTTTCTTTATCATCTTTATGTTATTCATCTTTGTTATAGCAGGGATTGTTTATTGGGCCATTAGCTACGCCAATACACACAACAAAGAATACCAAGCATTTGCAACTGCGCATGGCTATCAATTTGACCAAGCTCAAGGTAGAGACAACTATAGGGATTACTCAAGCGGAACGATGTCTAGTACGCTTACTATAACTCCTACACAAAGTCCCTATGTAGAAAAATATGCTAATTTTAGCCATTTTCCTTTTGGGTGT
Organism: Streptococcus sp. SM5; assembly: GCF_027497975.1. NCBI lineage: Bacteria > Bacillati > Bacillota > Bacilli > Lactobacillales > Streptococcaceae > Streptococcus > Streptococcus sp. SM5. Next base: position 9,622 of record NZ_JAJNSC010000040.1, read on the forward strand.
GGTCATGAGAGAAAAGTTGTCTATGTCATCTCTGGTAACTACAATGGGAAGCAATTTCGGGCTTTCACTTATCATTTTAGAGGCAATACAATTGAGGGGACAGGAACAGGTGGTGTCTTTAATGTTGTCATGATTGAATGCCCAGATACACCAAAAGGTCAGCTTTCAGAGCAAGTTTTCTACGAAAATGGCTTTCTTTGTGAATATCAACATGGAAATTTAAATGTGGAAACCATTCATGATCGAGTGAACCAACTAGGAAATATTGCTCAAGGTTTATAATTCTTTCATTTTTTTATCTCTCTTTGGGAAAAAATCTATCAATTGTGTCATAAAATTGGAGGAGTAAATGAAGAAAAAATCCCTTTTTCAGGCAAGTTTTGAAGAGAGTCTGAATCTTGAAGATGATGGTTTTAGAAAGTTACAGCAGGAGCAACATGATAAGACTGCGAAATTTTTTAAGAATGGCCATGCTTCCCTTTGGTTTTGTATTCGAAGTTTTATTTTAAGCCTTATTTTTCCTGTCGGCTTTAACTTTATCTTGCTGGCTATCTCTATGGAGTTCCATGAAAGTGATACGTTGACCCTTCCAATAGCTAAGCACGAGTCTTTAACAGTAAATGTTTTTCTGATTTTACTTATTATCTGGTTATCCTTGGTTGTGATTGGAAAATTTATTAAACGAACGTACTTATTACCGTATCGTTATCAGTTTCATGCTTTTACATTTATGATTTGGTTCTTATTGGAAATGGATCTAATATTTTTAGACTTTCTGCTAGCAAATTTGGCCTCTTGGGAAATTATTGGTATAGTTGGTTTCATTGTGATGATTATTTACTGGATGTTTAATATTGAGCTAGCGGGGTTAAGGAAACTCATGTATGGTGAGGTGTTGAAAGAGACATTTCGGAATAAGGTGGCAAAAGTGATTACTCTCTATGGTATGGGATTTTAGGAGTAGCTATTATCATAAAGCATCTTTTGGGATTTTTTGAAATAGATATTTTAAACTCAATAAAAGGCTTTGGTTTTTTGCTGTTATGGATTTTTTGTAACTTTGTATTGTTCGCCATCGTTATTTTTATCGGTTTTCCTTATTTCCTCCATGCCTATTATAAGTGGAAATACCCAGAAGACTACCGTGAGTGGGAGGGCCAGTCTGTCAAAGAATGGTATGGGAAGGCCTACATGAAGAAGCATCCAGAGCTCTTGGAAAAAGATTCTGGAGAAAATTAAAAATCAAGCTAGTTTTAGATGAGGATATCATTTCAGGAAGATCAGTTGGTTAGAGGAGAAAGGAAAGCATGTTTTTTAGGAAAGTGATTTATATAGGAGAGAGCCAAGGTCAGGCCATATATGTCCATGTCAATGAGCCACGAAATCCTCTAGCAGCTCCTAAGAGTAAACTCTTAAATACAGATGCGGCGCGTGGGAATCGAAAACATATCATCTTGTCGATTTGTACTCTTTTAGCGGTTAGTAGCATCCTGCAGTTTTTTCCCGCAACACGCTTTTTTACGGGTGTCTATAGCTATGGAACTCTGATTTGTTTTCTGCTAATTTGGTTGCTGGAAGCCATTTTACTATTGGTGATCGTGGAGCGAGCACTCTACAAAAATGTTGCCTTAGCGCAACCTACCAGCAAGGAAAACTTCAGAAGAGCCGTCAATAGCAATCTCTTTTGGAATAATTTTTCAGATAAGAAGGTTACCCTTGGTAAGAAGCTATTTGCCTGGATTTTCACAGTCTTTATGGCTGTCATGGGCTTGGTGGGTCCGATTTCTGTCCTCTCCATGCTTGTTTTAAAGATGATGGGAACACCAATCGGCAGTGAGCTATTCCCTTTAAGTTTGATGGGGATATTGCCAGCTGTCGCAGCTCTATTGCTGTGGCAAAATAATATGATCCGATGGTTGAAGGCAGTTGAGCGATATAGAAATCATCGCATCAAAAAGGAAATAGAATAAAGAAAATAGAAAGAGGTCAATATGTTTTTTCTTGGACGTCGTCGTGTTTTCATCGGCGAATGTGACGGTCAAGCTGTTTATTATGACCAAAAGACAGGAGAGGCTTTAGCTGCTCCAAAGAGTAGGTTGCTCAATACTGAAAAAGCTGGTGACACGAATTCCTTTATTCCTGACTTGGTAATTCTCTTACTAGCAGGTGGACCCGCAGTTTCGGGCTTCTTTTCCCTCAAGTTTATTGGTGTCTATAACTGGTTTAGTCTAGCTTGCATTTTTCTATTTTGGTTGATGCAGTTTTTCTCGTTGGTTACTTTACTTGAACGAGCACTCTATAAAAATGTTCGCAAAGCACAGCCGACGACAGAGAAAGCCTTTTACTATGCCGCATCACATAATTTGTTTGTGAAAAACCAGTTTGATCCTAGACAACTGTCTGCTTTACCTTTTCGATTTGCCCGCTTTGCAGTAAATATAGTGTCCATCTTTTATTTTTTGTATTTCTTGACTCTTCCTCTAAAATTTGGTCAACCAATTAATGAAGGCTATGGTTTGTGGTTTGCGGGCTTGTTATTCTTTGCAGTATTTCTTTTGTACAACCAAAACAATCCAGTTCGCTTTGTGAAGATTATGAGATTATACAGCCAAGGAAAAGTACGATTTAAGGAAGAAGTGGAACATTGGGAAACTGTCTTTGGTGGTGTATCCTAAATACTTAGATAAACAAAAAAGCCTTAAAATCAAGGCTTTTTCCTGTTGTTTAGATGCCCCCTGCAGGCTCTTTGAAAGAAACTTAGAAAAATCTAAAATGAAATTATTTCAAAATGGGGTAAAAGCAAAATTTCCCTCCCTACTTTCTCAATTATTCCTAATTTTAGTTCCAAAAAGCTTCAATTCATAATCTAATTATAATATGGGTAATGGGTACTATCTTATTACATTCAGATTTTTGTTCTCTTCAAAGAGTTATGTAGGCTTTATGGTTTTAAATAGGTAAAAAGTTGAATTATAGTGAGTATTGTGTCACAATAGGTAATATATAAATAATTAATGGAATGGATATAATTCTTTCCTACCTTTACAAGAAGGATTGGTTGCACCTTTTTTATCTAGCAATTATGGTTAGCTTTCAAGTTTAGCTAGTTTTTAAAAGCTCTGATTTCGACTCAATAAAACAAATTTCAGAAGTGCAAAAGACAAGATGGTGACATTGCTACAGTCAGTCGCCATGTCTTGCTGGCACAGGCTGTTTGTGCCGTCAGCTATTTACCAGTCAATTTGATCAAAGGGCTTAATTATTATTTTTGAAAGGTCTTTTATGGAAAAAATTCTTTCTTTAGGTCTGACAGGTAAGAAATTACTTGTTCAGGGTTTCTTGTTTGTTCTGCTAGGTCTTATCTTGATGGTCACGGGAACTTGGTTGCCAGTGACGGTTATTCGACTGGTTCTGTTTTTAGCTTGGATAGCAACGGTCTTAGATTTAGTATTACGTATTTTCAAAAAAAGTCAGTCAACGGACACCTTGGGAGTTGCACTGGTTAAATTGTTAGTGATGGGATATTTGCTAGGCTCGAATCTTGCTACTGATGTGCCAATTTATATTTTGGCTCTTGTGATTGGAATTTCTCAGATTTTTCATGCTAGTATCAACCTTGTCACCTATGTTCTCTACCGCAAAAACAAAATTCGACCTCGTTTTCGTTTCTTACTAGATGGTCTCGTACTAGTTTTTCTTGGTGGGACTAGTCTTTTGTCCTCTACGGGAAATTCTGTCTTTCAACTCTTTGTTTTAGGGGCTTATTTTTGCCTTTATGGTGTGTCCAATATCCGTGACGGTTTCTTATTTGAAAAGGAAATTGGGAAAAACCATCTCAAACGTCGTGTCAGAATGAGCTTACCTATTGCCCTAGCCGCTCTCATCCCTGCAAGTACTTTAGCAAAAATCAATAAATTCATGCAGGAAAATGCTGATGAGAGAGAGGATATCCATCTTGGAATGGTGAAGTCTGGTAAGACAGCGGAGCTTGAAATTTTTATTCATACAGCTGAGACCTCTCTGTTTTCGGCAATTGGTCATGTGGATATCTGCTATCAAGGCCGTGTTATTTCTTATGGCAACTATGATCCGTCTTCTGAGACCTTATTTGGCATGGTAGGAGATGGTGTCTTATATTTCTGTGATCGTGACAAGTACATTGACCTATGTAAACGGGAGAGTCAAAAAACGCTATTTGGTTACGGAATAGATTTGACACCGGAAATGGAAGAAGCGGTTCAGGAAAAATTAGCTGAATTGAAACAACTGACGATTCCATGGGAGCCAAGCGCAGATAAAATTAAAACGGAAGATGGTAAGGAAGACTACACCTACGCTTATAAAATCAGACATGAGACGGATGGGGAACTTTATAAATTTATCAAATCTAAGTTTAAATCCTACTTTGTCTTGTCCACAAACTGTGTGCTCTTGGCTGATACCATAGTCGGTCAAGCTGGAACAGATATCCTCTCACCAAAAGGATTTATCGCTCCAGGAACTTACCAAGCCTACCTTGATCGAGAGTTTGAAAAACCAAATAGTATAGTCGTATCTAAACATGTTTATTAAGGAGAATTTATGAACTTAGTTAAAAAATATACCCCGTTAATCCTTTTTATAGGGCTGGTTGCTCTTGTAATTCTGAATGCATCGAGCTTTATATCAGGAGCAATCTCTCTCTTTGATGTAACATCAACCTTGATTTATGGTGCTGTTATTGCTTTTGTGCTTAATGTTCCTATGAAAAAAATTGAACAGTACTTAGTTAAATTGAAGGTAAAGGCAGAGTTGCGTCGTCCGATTGCCATGGTACTTGTTTTCCTAGCTCTTATCTTAATCGTGATTGCTCTTTTGGTTTTGGTGCTGCCAACCCTAGCTCAGACTATTAGTCAGCTGGGAACAGTCCTTTCAACAGTCCTTACTCAACTTGGGAAATTTCTAGGCAGCTCGGAATTTGTAACCAAAGACATGTTGTCAACTATCGTATCAGGCATACAGGGACAATCTAGTTCTATTAGCCAAGCTTTGATAGGTTTTTTATCAGGTCTGACTAGTAATATCGGCA
>NZ_JAJNSC010000041.1:0-12493 GCF_027497975.1 Streptococcus sp. SM5
GACAATGAACTGAATCGGTTTTTACGCCGTGTTTTTCTTGTATCTTCCTCTTTCTTACTTATAGCAGGTTGTTTTTGCTTGAATAAGAAATAAATTAGAAGTTCTATCATCTAAGAAAAATGATGAAAAAAATCATTTAACTAATGGTGTGAACGTTTAGTGTTTATCAGCTCCATTCTCTGTAATTTTGGGGGTAAAATCCACACCATTTAGATAAAATTAGTTGAATTTGATTGGAAAAACGCTTTTATAAAAGCGGAGAAAAGTCTTGATATTACGCTGTTTTTAGTCCAACTGAAATTCATACTTTCCAAACCAGGCTTGAAAAAGGCCCGTAAAGCATCACAATTTAGTAAACGTTAATTCGTTACTGGACAGCAGAATACAAACGAAAACACTTTGCATCTTGCAAGGTGTTTTTTTCTATGAGAACTGGCGGTGCGCAATTAGGATAGCTCTAGCGACTTTAGTCGCATAGAGATATGCTATGCACAGTTGCCTCAAGAAAACAATGCTTCTTGGTCCACCCTGTTAGACAAGCTTCAAAACCAAGGAATCCAACAGATTTCTCTTGTAGTTACAGATGGCTTTAAGGGGCTTGAGCAGATTATCAGTCAGGCTCACCCATTAGCTAAACAACAATGTTGCTTAATTCATATTAGTCGAAATCTAGCTAGTAAAGTGAAACGAGCAGATAGAGCGGTTATTCTGGGGCAATTTATAATGATTTATCGTGCTGAAAATTTAGAAGTGGCAGGACAAGCTTTAGAGGACTTTCTCGCCGAATGGAAACCAAAGTATAGGAAAGTCATGGAAAGTCTGGAGAAGACGGATAATCTTTTAACTTTTTATCAGTTTCCCTACCAGATTTGGCACAGCATGTATTCGACAAACCTCATTGAGTCTCTTAACAAAGAAATCAAACATCAAACGAAAAAGAAGGTTCTTTTTCCTAATGAGGAGGCTCTGGAACGTTACTTAGTTACGTTGTTTGAAGATTATAATTTCAAGCAAAGTCAACGAATCCATAAAGGGTTTGGTCAATGTTCTGATACACTTGAAAGCTTATTTAATTAACACTCCGTAACTCTACTTAAGTGTTTACACATAATTATTGACAGTATCAAAAAATAAAGTATATTGTTTTCATCATAATATAATTAAATATCAGTATAGAGAATTTTATCTATATATCAGATATCAGCAATTGCTTTTGCTGTCATTTTTCGCTACAATAGTTACAAGGAGGAAATAAACATGTTAAAAGAAGTATTAAACGTCGCAAAAGTTGCGAAAAAATCATCTCTCTTCTTAGGAGGGGTAGCATTTGGGACGCTTGGCTTGAAAGTCTTAGCAAGTAAAGAAGCTAAGAAAGGCTATTCTAAGGCCTTGGCTAAAGCTTACAAATTGAAAGATGGACTGGATGCATCTGTTTCTGTTGTAAAACAACACGGTGATGATGTTTTACAAGACGCTAAATATTTATACGAACAGGAAAAGAAAGAAGAACAATTAGATAGCCTGACAGGTGAATAATATGTCTTTTAAAGTGCTACACAGAGGATATCAACATATCCGATTATCGTCCTCGTTTTCACTGACCTTGGATATTCAAGATTATCTTCGTTCCTTGGCTAAAGATGAAAAAGGGATCGACTCTATTCAGTTTTATATGGATCAGCAGCACTTTACTCTACGTATGAAAGAAGGCTTCTCTGTATTAGAAAATGCAGAGGCCTTTTTAAAAAAAATTGACAAGGGGAAAGTTTCGGACTTGATGACTCTTCCCATTCGTAGAGAAGAGAGTGCTTATTCAATTGTATCGGGTGCAGCGATTAAGCGTTTGCTGTTTCGAAGTTTTGTACCCTACCCTATTCGTTATATTTGGACTTGTTATCAGGCTTTGGGTTATGTCAAAGAAGCCTATCAAACTTTAGCGCGCAAGGAACTAACCATGGAGGTCTTGGACTGTTCGGCCATTTTGTTGTCCTTGTTTATGAACCAATCCAAGACAGCTAGCAACATCATGTTTATGCTTGATTTGGGTAATCATCTGGATCAGTGGTCTTTAAAAAAAACAGCAACAGATTTGGAACAAAGCCTTCTTGCTAAAGAAAGTGATGTTTTCTTAGTGCGGGGAGACATGGTCATCAGCATCAAGAGTTCTGATGTTCAAGTAGGTGATGTATTAGTTGTCTCCCAAGGTAATGAAATCTTGTTTGACGGCCAAGTGGTTTCAGGATTAGGCATGGTCAATGAGAGTTCCTTGACTGGAGAGAGCTTCCCTGTTGAAAAGAAAGAGGGAGATTCTGTATGTGCGAATACTGTTTTGGAAACAGGAGAGTTAAGAATTCGTGTGACTGATAATCAGATAAACAGTCGTATTTTGCAACTCATCAATCTGATGAAAAAATCTGAAGAGAGTAAGAAGACAAAACAACGTCATTTTATTAGGATGGCAGACAAGGTTGTAAAATATAACTTCTTAGGTGCTGGTTTGACTTATCTGTTAACAGGTTCGTTTTCAAAAGCCATTTCCTTTTTATTGGTGGATTTTTCATGTGCTCTAAAAATATCCACACCTGTAGCCTACCTTACGGCCATAAAGGAAGGTCTAAATCGAGAAATGGTTATTAAAGATGGTGATGTATTAGAAAAATATCTGGAAGTGGATACTTTCTTGTTTGATAAAACGGGTACCATCACGACGAGTTATCCTTTGGTTGAAAAGGTTCTTCCTTTCGGAGATTATACTGAGAAAGATATTTTAAGAATAAGTGCATGTTTGGAGGAACATATCTATCATCCTATTGCCAATGCAATTGTTAAACAAGCTGAAATTGAAGGCATTGAACACGAAGAAATGCATGGCAAGCTTCAGTATGTTGCAAGCAAAGGGATTAAATCGCAAATTGATGGTCAATCGGTTGTCATTGGAAATTATGTACTAATGCAAGACGAACAGGTAAGAATTAGTTCTGAGCAGCTGGCCTTGATTGAGCAATATAAGACTCATTACAATTTATTGTTTTTGGCTTATAAGAAAGAATTAATTGGGATGTTTTGTATCCACACTCCCTTGAGAAGCGAGGCGAAAGTTGCATTGAAAAAGCTAAAGCGCCAAGGGAAAAAACTGATTCTGGCAACTGGTGATACGTTGGCTAGAACAGAAGAGTTGGTTAAAGATCTGCCATTTGACAACGTTTATACTGATTTAAAACCAGATGGTAAGTTTCAGTTGGTTCAGGAATTACAGAAAGCTGGCCGAACTATTTTGATGGTTGGAGACGGGTTAAACGACTCTGCTGCCTTGACGCTTGCAGATATTGGGGTTGTGATGAATGAAAGTGCTGATATTTCTAAGCAGATGAGTGATATTTTATTATTAGATAATCGTTTAGATTTCTTCGAGGAATTGAATTCTTTATCTGAATCGTTGCAGAAATTAATTCAAAGAAATATTCAAGAAACAGTTGTAATAAATGGAAGTTTAATTGGATTTGGGTTGTTAAATTGGTTAAGCCCATCTAATCTTTCGATATTGCACAATCTGACTACTTTAAGAATCGTCCTTCGTAGTCTTTCTATTAAAAGTAGGTAAGAGACCGAGAAGCTGAGGTTATAAAAACTAAAAGGAGTTGTCTCATTTGAGAATAACGGCTCTTTGTCAACTGTAGTGGGTTGGTGGAAAATTATACCCTGGAGAGGACCAAATTGGTTCTCTCCTTTTAAATATTGAAAAAACCATTGGCAGTGGACATACTTTAAGACTATATATTTCTGAAACTAGTTTCACAATACAAATATTGACATGCAATTATTAATTGGTGGATTTTAAGTTGACATCTACAAAGGTTAATGTTAGAATACATTCAAAAATATATTTGAATGAGGTGTTTTATGATTCAAAATATTGTTACTTCAATAATCCTGTATTCTGGGACAGCCGTAGACTTACTTATTATCCTAATGTTATTTTTTGCCAAAAGAAAAAGCAGAAAGGACATCATTAACATCTATTTAGGACAATTTCTAGGCTCTGTTAGTCTAATATTCCTAAGTTTGCTTTTTGCATTTGTCTTAAATTATATTCCTAGTAAAGAGATTTTAGGTTTACTCGGTTTGATTCCAATTTTCCTAGGTCTCAAAGTTTTGCTTTTAGGAGATTCTGATGGAGAAGCTATTGCCAAAGAAGGTTTGCGCAAAGATAATAAAAACCTGATATTTCTAGTCGCTATGATTACTTTTGCAAGTTGTGGTGCTGACAATATTGGTGTCTTTGTTCCATATTTTACTACCTTAAATTTAGCAAATTTGATAGTAGCTTTACTTACCTTTCTAGTCATGATTTATCTCTTGGTTTTTTCTGCCCAAAAATTGGCACAAGTCTCTTCTGTTGGAGAAATTTTGGAAAAATATAGCAGATGGTTTATTGCCGTTGTTTATTTAGGATTGGGGATATATATCCTGATTGAAAATAACAGTTTTGACATACTATGGACTATATTAGGCTAGGAGAAAATATTATGAAAAAAGATAGTATCTGCCAAGTGAATGTTATAAATCAGCAAAGTATTACAACCGCAACGAACTACCTTGAAAAGGAAAAAGTCCAAAAATCACTTCGCATTTTAACAAAATTTACCGATAATAAACAGATAAATATCATCTTCTATCTTCTTGCTGTTGAAGAACTCTGTGTCTGTGATATAGCCTGTTTACTAAATCTCAGTATGGCATCTACTTCCCACCATCTTCGTAAACTAGCCAATCAAAACATCTTGGGCACTAGAAGAGAGGGGAAAATTATATATTATTTTATAAAAGATGAGGAAATCAGGGATTTTTTTAATCAACTAGGATAACAACTATTTTTACTACTTTTCCATGATTCTAGGGAGCTACTCTATGAAATTTTTTGATGAAAATTACTCACAAGAAATAATATATAGAACTGTTTAAATATCTTCAGGATAGAAAAAGAAATTGTCCAGGCACGAAGAAACTGTATATTTGTTGCTAAACTGTACATCATCTTTATGATACAGTATTTCGTATTTCTCAACTACATAAGCTCCGAAAACTAAAATGTGATAACCCTTTGATAACCTCTCGATTTTCAAAAGGATTATATATGTAAATATTGAGGATTTATCTCTTAAAATTACTTGATTTTAGTGATAATTTACCATAAATATCATAATGTAGAAAAAACCAGGTCTTAAGAAAGCTCGTAAAGCATCATAATTTAGTAAACGTTAATTCGAAAGAATTACGATACTTACAGAGAACACCTTTCGGGGTGTTCTTTTTTATACTTTCTTACTAAATTGGTGCAATTGACACAGTTGTTGCGACTTTAGTCGCTTACAAATGTGGCTGCAACCTGACAAGGTCAGTTGCCTCAAAACGTTAATCAATACGATTATATCAACGTTTCAAAGCACTCAAGAGTTTATCTCGTGGGTGCTTTTTTTGTCTAAAAATCAAGAGTTTCCACAAAATTTCCACCATTGATTTTTAGGGCAGAAACATGAAATATTTTTAATACATATTTTTAAAAATTCTCGATGTTATTTTTAGTATATAAGTTATAATATCTTTTGCTGAATTTTTACTAACCTGATCGTCAAAATACAAAAATACCCTCAAAAAGTGAGATTAAAAGTCTCATTTTTTGAGAGTAATTGTTGATGTAAAATAAAATTTATTTGACATAAGAGAGCATAATAACTAAAAAGTATACTTTATTTTATTTCTCCATATAATTACAAACATTATTAATCTGTTCATGAAAATCTGTACCAAATTTTTCGTCAAAAAATGCACTTCCGACTGTGAAAGCCCAAGGATTTGCCTCAATGACTTCATCTAAACGTTCATAACTATCAACACTGCCAGCCAAACAAACGGGAGCCTCTATAGCTTGAACAAAAGCATTGTTTAGTTTGACAGGATCACCTGTATATCGGTACCCTAGCAAGTCAAATCCGTAAACTCCTTTTGCTAGATATTCCTTTGCCTCAGAAATCATGTCCTCGATAGAACCTTCTAGAATAGATGGGCGATTAGTAATTTGTCCAACAAATGGCATGTATTTCATGTTGTTTTCTTTGCAGAATTGATTGATTGAATCAAAGAAGACAGTTCCCATTAAAATATCACACCCACATTCTTTTGCAATTTTTGCACCGTGAAGTCCACTTTCTTCGTCATATTCAACAACTTCAAGAAAAGTAGTTTTGCCGCAAGATTTCATTCTGGAGAATAGAGACTTCATTTCAGAAATAGGAAGAGGTTTTTCCTTAAATCCCCAATACTGAGCTTTAGAGTTTTTACAGGATTCGAAAATTTCACTAGCATTTTCAACTGTGTGATCATTATGTGTCAGCATAACAATTAATTTAGGTGAGTTCATAAAAGTTCCTTTTGATGTTAATTCTAAGTTATTTTTCTTAAAAATAAAAGTACTTAGGTTACTGTCTAATCATTTCTTTAGGAATGAGTTTCGGATCGTACATGACTTTTGAATGATTTTTCAAAATAAGCTCTTTTTCCAAAGTTTGTTCAGTTATTCTATCAAGTTTTTCACGATAAATCATGGAGTTGCGATAGTAATAATTGCCTTCTTTTTTGAAATGATGATTTTCTTCAACTATCTGATAAGTGAACGGAAATTGTGATTCACTTCTTAACTCGCCGAAGAGAATCTCATTTTCAGTCCATGTTCTCAATTGAATAAGTTGGTCAGTATTATTTTTAAAACGATAGTCCTGATGATTATACTGTACAGAAGTTCCATTTGCAAATGGTTTCCTAGTACCTTTATCAGGGTCTAATGCATCAGAGTGAGAATGAAATTCTGTAATTTCCATAGGACTATGAACAATTAAAAGATGAAGCAAGTTAGCTAAATTACATAGCCCGCCGCCAATATCAGGTTCTACTTTACCATTAACAATAACTCGCCCTTCCTGGTATCCTTTTTTCTTAGTTGTATTACCAACTAAACTCCAAAAAGAAAATTCTTCTCCTGGATGAATGATAATGTTATTTAGATTTTTACTAGCAATCTGTATGTTAGTAGCTTTTCCTTTTTGAAGAGTAATATCAATGCCAGGACCACGTTTTATCAGTTGGGTAGAATATGATGAAACTAAGTTAGGTAATATCTTTTCTTGACGAATTTTAGAGAATTTTTTTCCTTGTTTAAAGTTCTGGATATGTCGTTTTAGATTTTCTTTTTTTAAAGAGATTTTATATGTTGTAGGACTAATTTCACAAAATAATAGATCCTTATTCCAAAAAACCATGTTGTTTCTCCTTTTTGATCACATCTAAATTTTTATTTTTTTGTCTCAAAAATGGGTAAGTATGAAGTATTAATTTTTCAACCCATCGTTTTTTACCAATTCCGCCTTCTTTAGGATCATATAAAAAATCAACTAAGATAGTGGAGATATTTGCACGACTAGCTCCGAGCACATCTGTAAAAAGTTGATCTCCAATCATAACTGTTTCAAATGGTTTTAGCTGCATCATGTCAAGAGCTTTTTTAAAGTTCTTAGGATTTGGTTTGTCAGAAAGAGGAATAAAAGGCACAGATAAGTGTTGATTAAATTCTGATATTCTTTCTTCGTCGTTGTTTGACAAAAGAAAAATTTGAAAACCAATGGCTTTGAGATTTTGAAATAGTTCAATAACTTGTTCTGTAGCGGGGGCGCCATGCATCACAAGAGTTTGATCGATATCAAAAATTAATCCTTTAAAACCAAGTTGATATAATCTTTGATAGGGGATATCAAAAACAGTTTTTGCTCGTGCTGCTGGCATGAATGGAAACATATTGTGTAAAGCCTTTCATTGAATATATAACAATAATTCTAGCACATATATAGAACAAGGTCAATACCACTATTAAGTGTGTAGCAGAAATAGATATTCCTAGTAGACATTTGTTCACTTTTTTTATATAATAAAACTAAACCATATTGGTTGAGTTTTAAAAATATGGATTCAAGCATCGATTAGTCTTTCTAAGGGAGATAATGTCCATTAAAGTATCATAATAGGAGGTGAAGTATGTATCAGCCAGAAAAACTCAAGGCTCGGAGGAAAGAGTTAAAACTGACACAGAAGGAAATTGCAGAGAAACTTGGGATTAGTTTTCAGGCTTACTCGGCTTGGGAACGTGGAGTCAAGGAACCATCTAAGGAGAAGGTGTTTCAGCTAGAGAATATTTTAAAAGTACCAAAAGGATATTTTACTCAGATCGAGATTGTCCGTCTCTACCATAGCCTCTCCAAGCAAGGGCAGGAGAAGGTTGTTCTCTATGCTCGCAACCTGGCTCAAGAAGAACAGGCTCAGAAAGTGGCTCCCATGCCAGAGCGCCTCTACGAGTACCGTGTTTATGAACGCATGTCAGCAGGGATTGGGGCTTCAGTCTACGATGATCAGAATTTTGATACGGTTTACTTTAATGAGGAGTTGGCTCATGATTTTGCGTCATGGGTGTCTGGGGACTCCATGGAACCTAAATATCAAAATGGTTCAGTAGCTCTGATTCGAGAGACAGGATTTGACTATGATGGGGCTGTTTATGCAGTGGTTTGCAACAACCAGACCTATATCAAACGAGTCTATAGGGAGGAAGATGGCCTGCGTCTGGTCTCTATCAATCCTAAATACAAGGATATTTTCATCTCCTATGAAGAAGATCCTCGGATTGTTGGGATTATTGTTGGGAACTTTGTGCCAATGGAGGGCTAGCCTATGGGTTACTTTGATTATTCCAGAGAGCCCAAAAGTGACATTGCCTTTGTCGATATGAAATCCTTTTATGCTAGTGTTGAGTGCGTGAAAAGGGGATTACATCCGCTGAAAACCTCGCTTTGTGTCATGAGTCGAGCGGATAATTCAACTGGTCTTATCCTAGCCTCCTCTCCCCTGTTTAAGAAGATTTTTGGCAAGTCAAATGTTGGTCGGGCCTATGATTTGCCTTTTGATATCAAAACGCGAAAATTTTCCTATTATAATGCTCGAAAGCAAGGGCTACCTACCGACTCAGACTATGTGCGCTACATCGAAGATTGGGCTCAAGTTACCTTGATTGTCCCTCCTCGAATGGACGAGTACATTGCAGTCAATATGGAAATCCAGCGAATCTTTCAAAACTATGGCAGTCCAGATGATATTTATCCTTACTCTATCGATGAGGGCTTTATTGACCTAACTAGTTCGCTCAACTATTTCATCCCAGCTAAGAGTCTCTCTCGCAAAGACAAGCTGGATCTGCTTTCTGCCCGTATTCAGAGGGATATTTGGAGGCAGACAGGGATTTACTCTACAGTAGGTATGTCCAATGCCAATCCCTTACTAGCCAAGTTGGCTCTGGATAATGAAGCCAAGCACACTCCGACCATGAGGGCCAACTGGTCTTACCAGGATGTGGAAGAGAAGGTCTGGGCAATCCCTAAGATGACGGATTTTTGGGGAATTGGCAGACGGATGGAGAAACGCTTGCATGCTCTGGGGATTTATTCCATCAAGGAATTGGCAACCAGCAATCCAGACCAGTTAAAGAAAGCTCTGGGTCAGGCTGGTCTGCGTTTGTGGTTTCATGCTAACGGGATTGATGAGAGCAATGTTCATAAGCCCTATAAAGCCAAATCCAAGGGCTTGGGGAATTCTCAAATCTTGCCGAGAGACTACGTGAAGCTACGTGATATTGAAATTATTCTCCGGGAAATGGCGGAGCAGGTGGCTATTAGATTGAGAAGGTCTGGCAAGAAAACAACCCTTGTCTCTATCTATGTCGGTTTCTCTAAACAGGAGGTCAGGTCGTCTATTCACACACAAATGAAGGTCGAACCGACCAATAATACAGCTGTCTTAACGGATTATGTTTTGAAGTTATTTCATAACAAATACACTTCAGGAGCAGTCAGAAGTGTTGGAATCAACTATTCAGGATTTGTGGATGAGTCCTTTGGTTTGATATCTCTCTTTGATGATGTTGACAAGTTAGAAAAAGAAGAAAGGCTCCAGACGGCCATTGACTCCATTCGGGAACAATTTGGTTTCACTTCCCTTTTAAGAGCAAATGCACTGGAAGAAGCCTCTAGGAGTCTTGCTAGAAGCAAGCTGATTGGGGGACATTCTGCTGGAGGATTAGATGGATTAAAATGATTGATCGTTCTTATTTACCTTTTCAATCTGCGCGAGATTATCAAGATCCAGGTATGCAGAAGTGGATGGGATTTTACCTTTCAGAACACACCAGTTCGCTCAGTGAAGAAAAAAGTCGTGTTGATTTTTCGACGGATTTGACTCCAGATGAGAAGTTTCACTTGCTTTCTCAGCTTTATGTTGGCCAACTTAGGGGAAATTTTGTGCTAAAGGAAAAGAAGCAGAAAATCACTATAATCGGTGTGGTGAGAGAGTTATCACATCAGACTCTATCTATTAGGACAAACGAGGGATATAGGTTGATAGATGTTGCAGATATCCTAGAAATTCGGCTGTGGGAGGAGGGAGTTTATGACTAGAAAAGAGCTGTATGAAAACAAACTGCAGATGGATTACTTTTCAGATAACTATATTCATTTTGAAGAGGATTTTCAAAAATACTCTGCCATGAACGTACCCTTGACTTTCTTGATTGATGACATCCTACGAACCATGGCGATGAATCAGAAAAACTACTTTGTTTTAAACAAGGAAAATGCCAAGGATGGGCGGGAGCATCGTTTTTATTTTAGGGTGGTAACGGAAAAAGCGTGTCCTAGAAATAGGACCTATGTATATGCTGGGATTAAAAATAGTGGCCAGTAGATTTGGTAGGAGATGAACTCGTTTTTTGGTGTACCCCATTGCAGCTATCTGAAGAGGACTTGAAGAAGCTTATTATGGTCTTTCTGATGAAATCGGACAAGAAGCCCTATCTTTTTTAGATAATCGTTTACTTGAAATTGTTGTTGAATTTGAAAATACTTATCCCAAATAATCATTCTGTTTTATAGATACCAAGATATCCATAGAAATTTATGGATATCTTTTGATTTATATATAGAAAAAGAGAAGACCGGCTGGTCTTCTCTTTGGGGGAACTAGAATCATTGAAAAGAATTAAGTAAAGATTTTAATTAGTCTTTGAAATTCTTTTGGAAGATGAGTAGAGACAATACTGAAGTAATAGCAGCCAAGAATAAGAAGGCATTTGCTTCTTGCTCTCCGGTTTCTGGGAGTTGTTTTTCCTTGTCTTGTTTAACTGTAGTAGCAACAGGTGCTTTTTCATCTTTTCTTGGTGAATCTTCTGTTACAACTGCAGGAGCTGGTTTTTCAGTTTCTCTAGGTAGAACATACTCAGGGAGAGTCACAACTGGTGGTGCCTCTGTTCCTACAGAACTTTGTTTAGTTCCGACTTCAATCACTCTATCTAGAGCTGGAGTTGATTTGGTTTGGACTACCTTGCGATTGCTACCATCTACTTCGACATACTCAATTAGCAGGCCGTCTTTCCCTTCTGCTAGAACTTTCTCTTTTCCTTTATCTAAGTTTGGATTTTCGTGACGGATAGTCTTGAATGGTACTGCCTTCTTGACAATATCCAAACTTGGAAGCTTAAAGACAAGGTCCTTAACTCCCTCTTCAGGACTTGAAGAAGTAATTGGTTTTTCAGGCTCTTTTGGTAGAAGGTACTCAGGAAGAGTCACAACTGGTGGAGTATCTGTTCCTACAGAACTTTGTTTAGTCCCAACTTCAATCACTCGGTCTAGAGCTGGAGTTGATTCGGTTTGAACTACCTTGCGATTGCTACCATCTACTTCGATATACTCGATTATAGCACCATCTTTCCCTTCTGATAGAACTTGTTCTTTCCCTTTGTCTAATTGTGGATTTTCGCGACGGATAGTCTTGAATGGTACTGCCTTCTTAACAATCTCCAAACTTGGGAGTTGGAAGACAAGCTCTTTAACCCCTTCTTCAGGACTTGAAGAAGTAATTGGTTTTTCAGGTTGTTTCGGTTCAACCGGTTGTTCTGGTTGGCTAGGTTGCAATTGCTTGATTTGTTCAAGAGCCTTATTGAGGGCTTTATTGACGTCTTCTTGAGTCTTGGCTTCTTGGATAGCTGCGATTGCTTTATCAGTAATTTCAACTAATTTCTTCTTAGCATCGTTGTTAGTACCAAGTTCAGCCACTTTTTTCTCGATAGCTTCAGTCAAGCTAGCCATAGCCTTATCGTAATTGATTTCAGGCTGTTCCGGTTGTTTTGGTTCAACTGGTTGTTCTGGTTGGCTAGGTTGCAATTGCTTGATTTGTTCAAGAGCGTTGTTGAGGGCTTTGTTGACGTCTTCTTGAGTCTTCGCTTCTTGGATAGCTGCGATTGCTTTATCAGTAATTTCAACTAATTTTTTCTTAGCATCGTTGTTAGTACCAAGTTCAGCCACTTTTTTCTCGATAGCTTCAGTCAGGCTAGCCATAGCCTTATCGT
>NZ_JAJNSC010000042.1:0-12127 GCF_027497975.1 Streptococcus sp. SM5
TATGGGCTCATATTTTTTGGCTGTTTATCAGCTGTTATTTTTAATTATTATACCAATTTAAATAAGGAAAGAGGAGAGGACAAATGACTGCCAATTATTCAACACGGGAATACCGTGAGAAATTATATGATGATCTTCATGTTCGATTAAGAGATACAGTGATTTTGATGTGTGCGATTTTTATTGCCTCTATCGGCCTAAATATGAATTCAACAGCTGTCATTATTGGAGCCATGCTGATTTCCCCTCTTATGACACCGATTGTTGGACTGGGGTTTGGTTTAGCTATTTTTGATACGCGTTTAATCAAGCAATCTCTAGAGGTTTTATTTACCCAAGTATTGGTCAGCTTGCTTGTCTCGGCTCTGTATTTCTGGATTTCTCCCCTATCTTATGAAAGTAGCGAATTGATTGCACGAACCTCTCCAACCATTTGGGATGTTCTCATTGCTATTGCTGGTGGGATAGCAGGTTTCATTGGTTCAAGGAAAAAAGAAGCAAACAATATCGTACCAGGAGTAGCCATTGCAACAGCTCTGATGCCACCTATCTGCACTGCAGGTTACGGTTTAGCTAATGGAAATGTACGATTTTTATTTGGGGCTCTCTATCTTTTCTTGATCAACTGTGTCTTTATCATGCTAACCAACATTGTTGGAACAAGAATTTTGATGAGAAAATCTCCCTTAAGTTCATTTAAAGAGCTAAACATTAAAATGAGAATTGGGTTGATATCCTTGATCGTATTATTGATTCTTCCAGCCAGCTATTCAGCAGTCACTCTGACAATAGAACAAGCGCGAAAAGAAGGAATCAAACAATTTGTAGGAAAAGAGTTCGCCAATCATACGGTCATTAATCAAGTCTACAAGTCAAGGAACAATGAATTGGTCTTGACGGTTGTTGGAGATCCGATTTCAGAAGAAGAGTTAGAAACGCTCCACCAAAAACAAGCCTCTTACGGTATTCAATCTGTTCAATTGAAAGTCAATCAAGTTCATAATTCGACAAAATTAGACAGTGATACGACCAAGGAATTTTATGAAACCATTAACAAGTATATCGATCAAAAACTCTCTGAAAAGGATTCACAAAAAGATCTCGTAAAAGAAAATGAAGCAGACAAGGATTGAGGATATTGACCTTATCTAACTCATGAAAGCAAATCTTGTGTGGTGGTTTGGTCAATCACTACTAGCTCGGATTAAATAATACTCTTCGAAAATCTCTTCAAACCACGTCAGCGTCGCCTTACCGTACTCAAGTACAGCTTGCGGCTAGCTTCCTAGTTTGCTTTTTGATTTTCATTGAGTAAAAATATAAAAAGCAACAGCTGTTTCAGTTGTTGCTTTTTAGGTAGCTAGGATTTTATCCCAGGTTTTATCTATTATTTCTCAACGCGTGATTTGTTGGCGATATCAGCTAGGATAGCTTGAACAAAGTCATCGACTGAGATAGTTTGTGTTTCTTTTTGGCCGTAGCGACGAACATTGACTGTTCCGTCTTCCATTTCTTTGTCCCCAACGATCAATTGGTAAGGAATCTTGCTTGTTTGTGAAGCACGAATCTTGAACTGCATTTTTTCATTGCGCTCATCTACATCTGCACGGACACCGCGGTCACGGAGTTTCTTAGCCACTTCCCAAGCGTAGTCCACGTGTTTTTCGTTAGATACTGGGATGAGGGTTACTTGGTGTGGTGCAAGCCATGTTGGGAAGGCACCCTTGTAGTTCTCAATCAAGATAGCTGTGAAGCGTTCCATAGTTGAGATAACTCCACGGTGGATCATAACTGGACGGTGCTCCTCACCATCAGCTCCGATGTATTTAAGATCGAAGCGTTCTGGAAGCAAGAAGTCAAGTTGGATAGTAGAAAGAGTTTCTTCTTTTCCAAGAGCGGTCTTAACTTGAATATCCAATTTTGGTCCGTAGAAGGCTGCTTCACCTTCGGCTTCAAAGTAGTCCACGCCCATTTCATCAAGGGCTGCACGAAGCATGGTTTGGGCATTTTCCCACATTTCATCGTTATCAAAGTACTTGTGAGTATCTTGAGGGTCACGAAGAGAGAGGCGGAAGCGGTATTCAGTCAAGTTGAAGTCTTCATAAACATCGATAATCAACTGAAGAGCACGTTGGAATTCTTCTTGGATTTGTTCTGGAGTCACAAAGAGGTGACCATCGTTGAGTGACATTTCACGTACACGTTGAAGACCAGTCAGGGAACCAGATTTTTCGTAGCGGTGCATCATACCGATTTCAGCGATACGGATTGGCAACTCACGGTAAGAGTGAACATGGTGTTTGAAGACTTGGATGTGGTGCGGGCAGTTCATTGGACGAAGGACAAATTCTTCCCCGTCACCCATGTCCATAGTTGGGAACATGTCTTCTTGGTAATGATCCCAGTGACCAGAAGTCTTGTAAAGTTCAACAGAAGCAAGTGGTGGAGTGTAAACGTGTTGGTAGCCAGAAGCCAACTCCTTGTCTACGATGTAGCGTTCCAATTCACGACGGATAGTCGCACCGTTTGGCAACCAGAATGGCAAACCTTGTCCCACTTCTTGAGAAATCATGAAGAGGTCAAGCTCTTTACCAAGTTTACGATGGTCACGTTCCTTGGCTTCTTCACGCATTTGAAGGTAGTTTTTCAAGTCTTTCTTGTCAAACCAAGCTGTACCATAGATACGTTGCATCATAGCGTTGTCGCTATTTCCACGCCAGTAAGCACCTGCTACATGGAGAAGGTGGAAGATTTGGATGCGGCCTGTTGATGGGACGTGAGGGCCACGGCAGAGGTCTACATACTCACCTTGACGATAGATAGTCAAACCACCTTCGTCTTCTGAGTGTTCTTCAATCAATTCCAACTTGTAAGGGTCGTTCTTGAAGATTTCACGTGCCTCGTCTTTAGTAACTTCTTCACGGATTGATGGGAAGTTTTCTTTGACAATTTTTTGCATTTCTTCTTCGATACGAGGAAGGTCTTCGTTAGAGATTTGACCAGCTGTGTTGTCAGTATCGTAGTAGAAACCATCTTCGATGGCTGGACCAACTCCCAAGTGAATGTCTGGGAACAGACGACGAGCTGCTTGGGCAAACAAGTGAGCGGCTGAGTGACGCAAGATTGGGAGGGCATCTTCGTGATCAGGTGTCACAATTTCGATGCTTCCATCTTCAGTGATAGCACGAGTAGTGTCGATGAGTTTGCCGTTGAATTTACCAGCCAAGGCTTTTTTAGCTAGGGAATTGCTGATAGATTGGGCAATTTCAAAAGTTGTAACGCCAGATTCGAATTCACGAACAGCGCCATCTGGGAAAGTAATGTTAATCATGATGTTCTCCTTACTTATATTATTGACGAATGTGTTAACCCTATTCTGAGAACAGGGACAGAGGACTGTGAAAGCTAGAAAAAAAGCGACATCCTCGAAAGGACGTCGCAACGTGGTTCCACCTTCATTTATGTTCCTCAAAAGAGAGGGACACCTCTGATTGGCTCTAACGTGGCCACCGTTTTATGTTTGCATAAAAGTCAGTAGAGTAGTATCAGTATAGGCTTTCTATGCGTTTCCAGCAACCACGCACTCTCTAGTAGAAAGGGACTAAGTGACTTGTCTCTATGGATTATTATAGCATGATTGTGAAAATTTTCAAGATATTTGTAGATTTTTTTGAATTTTCTTCATTGAAAAAGTGCTTGCTATGCTTTGTTAGGAGTAATGTAAAATAATCTTTTTGATAAGTTTTTACCTTGATAAAAGTAGTGTTCTGGATTTAGTAAGAGTGGGTTAAAGGTGACTATTAAACAGTATTTTTTGTTATAATATTAAAAAGATATATAAGAGGAAATGAGGAGAAAGAATGACAAAAATAGCTCTTCTTTCAGATATTCATGGAAATACCACCGCCTTGGAGGCTGTTTTGGCAGATGCTCGGCAGCTAGGAGTGGATGAATACTGGCTTTTGGGAGACATTCTCATGCCAGGGACAGGGCGTAGAAGAATTTTGGACTTGTTGGCTCAACTACCGATTACGGCTAGAGTTTTGGGAAACTGGGAAGACAGTCTTTGGCATGGTGTCCGTAAGGAATTGGATAGTACTCGTCCCAGTCAACGCTATCTCTTGCGCCAGTGCCAGTATGTTTTAGAGGAAATTTCCCTAGAAGAAATTGAACTGCTCCACAATCAACCTCTACAGATTCATCGTCAGTTTGGGGATTTGACGGTAGGAATTAGCCACCATCTTCCTGATAAGAACTGGGGGAGAGAGTTGATTCATACTGGAGCGCAAGAGGATTTTGACCGCTTGGTGACCAATCCACCTTGTGATATCGCTGTATATGGTCATATTCATCAGCAGTTGCTTCGTTACGGGACTGGTGGGCAATTGATTGTCAATCCAGGTTCGATTGGGCAACCTTTCTTTCTAGATGCTCAGTTACGGAAGGACTTGCGAGCTCAGTATATGATTTTAGAATTTGATGACAAGGGCTTGGTAGATATGGACTTCCGACGGGTGGACTACGATGTGGCAGCTGAATTGCAGTTGGCTAAAGACCTCAAACTTCCCTATTTTGAGGTTTACTATGAAAGTCTGGTCAATGGTATCCACCATACTCACAATCAGGAATTTCTGAGTGAATTGGCCCAGAAAGAGGGTTATGATAGGGAATTAGATGCCTGGTTGAAAAGTGGTAACGATTGACATTACAACTAAAAAGGGTATAATAATAGAAAAAGAAGAGTAGAGGCAGGCTAGCCTCGTAAAAAGGAGAAGAGGATGCAAATTCCAAGTAGATTTACCATTGCGACTCATATGCTGATAATCATTGCCCTCAAGGGGAAGGAAAGCAAGGTGACCAGTGATTTTCTGGCTGCTAGTGTCGGGGTCAATCCAGTCATTATCAGAAAAACCTTGTCCCAGTTGAAGAAGGCAGAGCTGATTTCAGTAGCGCGTGGAACAGGTGGGACAGAGATTGTCAAGGATCTCAAAGACATTAGTCTATTAGATGTTTATCAGGCTGTTGAGTGTCTTGGTAAGACTGGTCAACTCTTCAGTTTTCATGACAATCCAAATCCAAATTGCCCAGTTGGAGCCCATATTCATGATGTTTTGGATCAAAAATTGGAGAGAATCCAGCTGGCTATGGAGGCAGAGCTTGGTCAGACTAGCTTAGAGCAAGTCGTGGCCGACGCAGAGAGTCAGATGAAGGATTAAGAGGGATAGATGCCTGCAAATGAAACTCAAAACACTGCTAGAAATCTGGCAGTGTTTTTTGAGATTGCGTAGAAAAAACTCCTGGGAAATTCCAGGAGAGTATGAGTGGTTATTTGAACTTGAATCCTTCGTAAATAAGCTCTGCTTTTGGATTTTGTTTCTTAATCTGTTTGGCAAGTAACTTCATCATAGAAAGAGGACCACACATATAGACGGTTGCATGTTCGGGCACTTCTTCTTGCTCAAAATTAAGATAGCCGTCTTTCCTACTATCTACTAGATGGAGTTCAAAATTAGGGTTTTTCTGAGCATAGTCACGGAGCAAATCCAGGTAGACTGCATTTTCCTCTCCACGGAAGCTATAGAAGAAGTGAACCTGTTTATCTAAAATAGGATGTTCACGGATGTAAGAGATGAAGGGAGTAATCCCAATGCCTCCAGCAATCCAAACCTGATTTTTTCGTCCTTCTTCTATGATCATGTGTCCGTAAGCTCTGTCTACGCTTACTTTGCTGCCGACTTGAAGATTGTCATAGATATTCTTGGTATGGTCGCCTGAATTTTTGACAGTAAAGTAAAGAGTTTGACCGTGACCTCCTGAGATAGAAAAGGGATGCGGAGCACTTTCAAAGCCTTCTTGGAAAATCTTTAGGAAGGCAAATTGTCCTGATTGATAGTTGAAAGGTCTGCTAAGATGGATTTGAATTTCTATAGTATCGTGATTTAAGCGTTTGAGATTGGTAATTTTCCCTAGATAGGGGAAGCCAATCTTTTGATATAGAAAAATGATATAAAAACCAGCTAGTAAGCCTAAAAGGGCATAGCTACCAACAAGAAAACTTAGAAGATTAAATGTGAGAAGACGATTGCCCATCATCATGTAGACATGAAAGAGTCCGAAAATATAAGCTAGGTAAACCAGGCGGTGAATCCATCGCCAAGCTTCGTATTGGATGTATTTGCCTAAATAGGCGACAAGGATGATACTGATAAAGATATAGATGGCAAGATTGCCAAACTGAGCAGCTAAACGAGATCCCCACAAACCGCCCATACTAAAGTTATGAAAGATGAGTAGGATGACGGATAGAAAGGCTGTGAATTTGTGGACAGTATAGACCTTCTCCAAACCGTGAAACCAGCTTTCTAGTAGGGGGAGACGAGTGGCTAGGATAAAAGTTAGAGATAGGCTTGTTAAAGCTAGTCCTGGAATCATGAATTGGGGAGAAGTGTTCATCCAAGTCAAAATAGTCAAGACAAAACTAGCTATGATAAAGAGTAGTCCTTTGAGTGATTTCATAGAAAATTCCATTTCATTTAGATTTTGATTTGTTGTAAATAAATTTGTTACATTTTATCATAGAAAAAGTATGGTGTCAAATTGAGGTCTATAAATATCTACTATCATCAAAAAACTCTCCAATTTAACTGGAGAGTGGCTGTTTATTCTGCAGCTTGTTGCCAACGTTTTGCTAGCTTATGAGACAGGCTGGAGATGGCAAAGTTAAAGATAAAGTAAATCAAGGCAATCAGGATATAAAGACTGAAGACCTGCTCAGGTTCGAAATAACGGCCCATGAGAATTTGGCTAGCTCCAAATAGTTCTTGTAGGGCGATGACAGAGTAGAGAAGACTGGTATCCTTAATCACGGTTACAAACTGAGAAATGATGGCTGGCAACATTTTGCGAATGGCTTGTGGGAGAATGATGTGGTAAAGGATTTGGGTTGATGTAAATCCTTGTGACATTCCTGCTTCGTACTGCCCCTTGTCTACGGCATTGAGACCGCCTCGGATAATCTCAGCCAGGGCTGCTGAGGTAAAGAGGGTAAAGGCTGTAATACCAGCTGGGGTGGATTTCATCTTGAACACCAAAAAGATGGTGAAAATCCAGAGGAGGTTGGGAACGTTACGTACAAACTCGATATAAATGCTGGAGATGATTCGTAAGACAGGATTTTTCCCATTTCTCATGACGGCTAGTACTGTTCCGATAAGAGTCGAGAGGACGATAGCAATCAGAGAAATGTAGAGGGTCAAGCCAAATCCTTTAAAGATAAAGATTAGGTTATCTGGGGTCAAAACTTCTAAAATAGATTCCATAGTAACCTCCTAAAGTGAATAGGCTTTTTTGTTGGCTTGCTCCATCTTGCGACCAAACTGGGCAACAGGGAAGCAAAGAGAAAAGTAGAGAAGGGCAGCGCCTAAAAAGGCTGGAATGTAGTTTCCGTTAAGAGCTGACCAAGACTTGGTCACAAACATCAAGTCTACTCCAGAGATGATAGCAACTGTCGAGGTATTCTTGATGAGGTTGACGATTTGATTTGTCAAAGGAGGGAGAATGATACGGAAGGCCTGAGGCAAGATAATCAAGCGCATGGCACTGATATAGGTAAAACCTTGCGACAAGGCGGCCTCCATCTGACCGCTAGGAATAGATTGAATACCTGAACGAATTACCTCAGCGATATAGGCACCGTGATAGAGACCCACGCAGAGAACAGCTGTCCAATAAATCGGAATCATGATGGTGTGGTCACTGATAAGAGGTAGGCCGTAAAAAACGATGACAAACTGCACCAAGAGGGGAGTGTTTTGGTAAAATTCGACAAAGATACGAGCCAAAATTCTCAAAATTGGACGTTTACTGGTCGACATGGCTCCAAAGAAGATGCCTAAGACCATGGCTAGGATAAAGGATCCAATCGCTAGGGCAAGGGTGAAGAGGAAACCATTGAAAAATTGTCCAAAATCCTGAAAATAGGCTGTCCAAGATGATAAATCTGTCATGGGGTGTTGTCCTCCTTAATCTGCGGTATGGCTAGATGGTTTCAGTTTGTAACGGTCATAGAGTTTCTGCAAACTGCCATCCTTGCTCCATTTAGTAACCAAGTTATCAAGATAGTCGTTGAGCTCTGTATTTGATTTCTTGGTAACGATACCGTAGTCAGATGGCTTGAAACTATCATCTAGTAGCTCTGTCCGTTTGCTGATGTAGCCAGATAGAATCGAGCGGTCAACGGAAAAGGCATCAATTCGATGAGCGTGTAGGGAAGTAATCAATTCTGGGTAGGAACCAAGTTCGACGAATTTAAAGGTCAGGCCTTTCTTTTTACCTAGTTCGGTAATCAAGCGTTGAGTAATGGAACCTTGGGCAACACCGATGGTTTTTCCGTTTAGGTCCTCAATGCTTTTGATTTTGGCAGACTTATTGACCAAAAAGCCAGAAGCATCTGTGTAGTAAGGACTGGTGAAGTTGTAGAGTTTTTTACGTTCGTCTGTGATGGTAAAGGTTGCGATATCCATATCGACTTGTTCATTGTCTAGAAGGGGTCCGCGAGTTTGTGCTGTAACCGGCACATAGTGAACCTTGACCTTGAGTTCATCAGCTACCATCTTGGCCAAGTCAGTTTCGATACCAGAATAGGTTCCTGTCTTGGGATCCTTGTAACCAAAATTGGGAACGTCTTGTTTCACACCGACAACTAGCTCGCCTCTCTTTTGAATGTCTGCGACACTGGTATCAGCCAGGACTGGTTTTGCAGCAGCAAGGCCGAAAAGGCTAATCAATATTGCTGATAAAAAGAATTTCTTTTTCATAGGCGCCTCCTTATTTGACTTTGTCACTTTCGTGGTTGATAATTTTGCTGAGGAATTGTTGAGCACGAGGTTCGCTTGGATTGTCGAAAAAGTCATCGACATCGGTCGTATCTACTAAAACCTCTCCGTCAGCCATAAAGATGATTCGGTCAGCAACTTCACGGGCGAAGCCCATTTCATGGGTCACGACAATCATATTCATACCATCGTGGGCCAATTTTTGCATAACTGCTAGAACATCGCCGATAGTTTCAGGGTCTAGGGCAGATGTTGGCTCATCAAAGAGGAGGAGTTCAGGATGCATAGCGAGTCCACGTGCGATGGCAATCCGTTGTTTTTGTCCACCAGATAGCATGGCTGGATAAGAATCTTTCTTGTCCCACATATTTACAAATTCCAGATATTTTTGGGCTGTTTTTTCAGCTTCTTTTTTATCAATTCCTAGAACTTTTATGGGTGCGAGTGTTACGTTTTCTAACACTGTTTTATGCGGATAAAGGTTAAAATGCTGGAAAACCATACCGACTTCCTTGCGAAGAGGTACTAAATCTTTCTGGCTGGCACCAGCAACTTGGTGGCCATTGACTAGGAGACTTCCCTTGTCAACAGCCTCTAAACCATTAATCGTACGGATAAGAGTGGACTTCCCAGAACCAGAAGGGCCTAGGAGTACAACAACTTGCCCTTTTTCAAAACGGAGATTGATGTCGCGGAGTGCATGGTAGTCTCCGTAATATTTTTCGACGTGTTCAAATTCTACTAAAGCCATAAGGAATCTCCTTTGTGTTAGATTTTATAACATGATTCTACACCAAAAGATTTGTCTTGTCAAATCATATCAGAAAAAAGTTAGTAAAATTTTTGTAGAAAGCAATCAGGATAGAGAAAAAGCCTAAATCATGTTATAATGAAGCAATAGAATTCTTAGAAAGAGTGGATGTCTTTTTGATAACACCTACTTATGAATGGCAGTTTGCCCCGCAGGTTGAAGATGCGGATTTTACAAAGATAGCCAAGAAGGCTGGATTGGGTCCTGAGGTGGCTCGGTTATTATTTGAGAGAGGGATTCAGAACCAAGAAAGTTTGAAGAAGTTTTTAGAACCTTCCTTGGAGGACTTGCACGACCCTTATCTGCTCCATGATATGGACAAGGCAGTGGAACGGATTCGTCAGGCCATTGAAGAAGGGGAAAATATTCTCGTTTACGGTGATTATGATGCGGATGGTATGACTTCGGCTTCGATTGTTAAGGAAAGTTTGGAACAGCTTGGTGCCGAGTGCCGGGTTTATCTTCCCAATCGTTTTACCGACGGTTATGGACCTAATGCCAGTGTTTACAAATATTTTATCGAACAAGAAGGAATTTCCTTGATTGTGACGGTGGACAATGGGGTTGCTGGTCATGAGGCCATTGAACTGGCCCAGTCTATGGGAGTGGATGTCATTGTGACAGACCATCATTCCATGCCTGAAACTTTACCAGATGCCTATGCCATTGTCCATCCTGAACATCCTGATGCGGACTATCCTTTCAAATATTTGGCTGGTTGTGGAGTGGCTTTCAAGTTGGCTTGTGCCCTGTTAGAAGAAGTGCAAGTGGAATTGCTTGATTTGGTCGCTATTGGTACCATTGCAGATATGGTGAGTTTGACGGATGAGAACCGTATCTTGGTTCAGTATGGTCTGGAAATGTTGGGCCATACTCAGCGCATTGGTTTACAAGAGATGCTGGGCATGGCTGGGATTGCCGCCAACGAGGTAACAGAAGAAACGGTTGGTTTTCAGATTGCCCCTCGTTTGAATGCCTTGGGCCGCTTGGATGATCCCAATCCTGCCATTGATTTGCTGACTGGCTTTGATGATGAGGAAGCGCATGAGATTGCCCTTATGATTCACCAGAAAAATGAAGAGCGTAAGGAAATCGTCCAGTCTATCTATGAAGAAGCTAAGACCATGGTGGACCCTGAGAAGAAGGTCCAAGTCTTGGCTAAGGAAGGCTGGAATCCTGGAGTTCTAGGAATCGTGGCTGGACGCTTGCTGGAAGAACTAGGGCAGACAGTCATCGTTCTCAATATAGAGGACGGTCGTGCCAAGGGTAGTGCTCGTAGTGTGGAAGCGGTTGATATTTTTGAAGCCCTAGATCCCCATCGCGACCTCTTTATCGCATTTGGCGGTCATGCTGGCGCAGCAGGAATGACGCTGGAAGTTGAAAAACTTTCAGATTTATCTCAAGTCTTGGAAGATTATGTTCGTGAAAAAGGCGCAGATGCTGCTGGCAAGAACAAGTTAAATCTAGATGAAGAACTGGATTTGGAGACACTTAGCTTGGAAACGGTCAAAAGTTTTGAACGTTTGGCACCTTTTGGCATGGACAATCAGAAACCTATCTTTTATATAAAGGATTTTCAGGTCGAAAGTGCCCGTACCATGGGGGCAGGCAATGCCCATCTCAAGTTGAAAATTTCCAAAGGTGAAGCTAGTTTTGAAGTGGTAGCATTTGGACAAGGTAGATGGGCAACAGAATTTGCTCAAACCAAGAATCTAGAGTTGGCAGTCAAATTGTCTGTCAACCAATGGAATGGCCAAACTGCCCTGCAGTTGATGATGGTGGATGCGCGTGTGGAGGGTGTTCAACTCTTTAACATCCGTGGGAAGAATGCAGTCTTGCCAGAAGGAGTTCCAGTCTTGGATTTTGCTGGAGAACTTTCCAATTTAGTAAATAGTGATGCTGTGGTTGTAAAAACCATTCCTGAGGATATTACCTTACTTAAAACCATTTTTCAGGAACAAAATTTCTCTGCTGTCTATTTTAAAAATGATATTGACAAGGCCTACTATCTGACAGGTTATGGGACTAGAGAGCAGTTTGCCAAATTGTACAAGACCATCTACCAGTTTCCAGAGTTTGATATTCGCTACAAGCTGAAAGATTTGGCTACTTATCTTAATATTCAACAAATCTTGCTAGTCAAGATGATTCAAGTATTTGAAGAATTAGGCTTTGTGACGATCAAAGATGGTGTCATGACAGTAAATAAAGAAGCGCCAAAGAGAGAAATCGGAGAAAGTCAGATTTACCAAAATCTCAAACAAACCGTCAAAGACCAAGAAATGATGGCACTGGGTACCGTTCAAGAAATTTATGACTTTTTAATGGAAAAAGAGTAGATGATAGGAAAGAGTTTGTACTGACCCCAAAAAGTTAGACAAATAATTTAAGTAAAGGATTTAGTTCTGTATTGCACAGGACTAAGTCCTTTTAATTTTACCTTAATGCGTTTATTGTTGTAGTAATCAATATAGTCTACAAT
>NZ_JAJNSC010000043.1:0-8367 GCF_027497975.1 Streptococcus sp. SM5
ACCCGTAACCTGCATAATATGCCATAACATTTTTAAACGTTTCATTTGTTCTCCTTATTCATACTAGCTCCTGACCGAGCCGTTTTTTTCCAATAATCAAAGTGAAGATAGGACATGATCTCCATCACCAAACCCCAGTCCAACAATCGGTGTCATAAGAGGGGAAATCAGCATGGCTCCAATAATGACAGCTGTTGAATTCATATTTAGGCCAATAGAGGCAATAAAAATCGCACACATCAAAATCACTGTATCTCTTAATCGAACATGAAGATCATCATATAATTTCTCACGGTATTCACGTGTTGAATAGTTTCCAGTCATTGGTTACTCCTTTTATTTCGTATAATTTTGTTTCTGCATGGATGATGGTAGAGAGACTTCTGTCCAATCTTACATATTTTTCTTCTCACCTGTTATTCTTTTGAAAATTATCCTTTAAATATCCGTCAGTCCATCCTTAACATTATATCAAAAATTTTACAGTCTTTCTTCGAAGAAATCTATCAATTGAATAGATAGATGAAGCAAGAAATTTTTGTTTCCTTATCCGAAGAAGGAAAAACGGTATCTCCTGAACCTTGATACTATGCGTTTTATTCTTTATAATTTAGCTATTTCAAAATTACAAGTTCTCCATTCTTAATTTCCCAAACTTGGTCAAACTTACTTAATAATTCGTTTTGGCGATGTAAAGTAACAATGACGGCACTTGGTAGTTCCAGAACTCTTTCCAATTCCATTTTAAACTGATTAGTATCCAAGGCAGAGAAAGGTTCGTCTAGGATAAGCAATGGATTTTTACGATTTTTCTCACGATTTAAATACATTCGTTGTTGCTGACCACCTGACAGGGATTGTGGTGGAATTTTTTCAAAATCTTCTTCTCTGAATTTTTCATTGAAACTATTGAATAGCGTTACATTATTTTCATAACTCGAAATAAATGTATGTTCTTGTTGCAGAATCATACCGAATCTTCCCCAAAGATGGTCCAAAACAAGCCCATCTAGCACAATTTGTCCTTCAAAATCTTCATCTGTTCCATTTAAAATGTTGAGAAGACTACTTTTTCCAGACCCATTCTTACCAATAAGCGCAATTTTATCCCCTTTTTGAATCGTAGCGGAAGTAATTATCAATTTTGATTCTCCCAGTTGTTTGGAAATGTTTTTCAAAGTAATCGTATCAAAAGAATGTTGAGGTGCTTGAACTGAAACGGGTCTCCCAACAATGTTTTGAAAACTCTTGATTACAGGCTTTACGGACTCTAACATTTGTAAATCATAAAGGATTTCCTGTATTGGTTCAGAAAAAGCATTAATATATCCGAAACTTGCCACCACCTCAGGAATACCGAGTTGCTGGTGAGATAGAGAGTAGGCTAAATAAATAAACAGAACAAGACTAATGAATTCAAAAGAAACACCTGTCAATAAGATGCCTGTAATTTTTGTCAAACCATACTTAAAATACTTATCCTGCAAATTCTTTAGAGAACTCTTTTGTTGATTCAAAAAATGCGACATAGTTAGTTTATTTACCAAATGATGTCCCATGAGCAAATCCTCCAAAGTTCGATAGTAATCTCCTTGTTTTTTCAAGTAAACCTGTCTACGATTAGCGGTCAACTTCCCAACGATTTTAGGAATTTGAATACTAATTCCAGTGGAAAAGATTAAAATCAGTGATACAATAGGATTAATTGTTCTGCTAATAATGAAAGCGTAAATGATGATACGTAAAATTTGTTTGATAAAACTCATCAATGGAGGAAGGTAATCCTTTTCCAACGAATCTAGGTCATTAGATTGATAGGAAATATACTCTGCTACTGTTTTCTGCTTGAAATCGTGGTGACTGAGTCCCAGAAGTGAACGAAACCACTCATTTTTCAAAGTAGTCGAAAAGATAATCCCCTGCTTCCAATCAAGTATCATTTGGATATAGTTACAACTCAAATAGCCTGCCACTGACATAGAGTAACCATATAGAGCTACTTGATAATCCCCTTTGATTAATGCCTGCGTGAAATACGGTAACAAAGCTGTGCAGATATTCGATACTACACCAAAAAGAAAATTAAAGAAGAGATACCATCTAATAGTTTTAAGATATGGTAGCATATACGATACTCCTTGCTAATGCGTTTTTTTACATATCTCAGAACAATCTCTACTATTCCTTATTTCAGACAGTGCGATACTCAGACATTGAGTGCAATAATTGTAAATCACACAAGTTCTGCAGTTTTTACTATCATTCAAAATATAATTTGCTATTTTGTAAAATATAGGTCTATCCCATGTTTCTTTGATAGATGTAAAATGAATATTTCCAACACTTCTATTGAAAGTAAGCTTTTTCAGTTTTTCTAACGATTTAGGCTATTTCGTGACACACCCACAATCCGTGAAAATTCTGGTTATATCAGATTATGTGATTTTCGTAAGAATTTTATATTGTCTCCAATCATGGTAGTCTCCTTTTACTTGATAAAACTATTATAACATTTAGAAATTAAAAACTGGTTCAAAATCAATAGGATGTGTGTATTCGATACATTCAATAAATTCTTGGAAACAGTTCTATACCAGTTACACAAATCTATATACACCTATCTCATTCAAAATAAAAAGAAAGCTGCAGTTCTTTTAATCCTGTATCAACGATTCATTCTGAAATCGAATAGGAGACATTTCCCAAGTCTACAATTCACTTCATCTCAAATTAATTTTTGTAATTCACCCTTAGTTTATAGATTTTATACTCAACAAAAGTATAAAGCATACAAAACTTCACTTTGAACCAGTATTTATACTATATTCCGTATTAAAAATTCTATTATTGGTTTTGTAAAAAACAGTCTTCAAATATCCTGAAATATAGCAAAAAGAGATTGGGTAAAAACTCATTGTCTCTTCTCACTCAAGAACTAAGTTCACTTGAGCAAACTGAATCCGCACTATCGTTCCTTTTCCAACCTCAGACTCGATGCGAATCTGGTGGCCTAGTTCTTCAGAAATTTTCTTAGATAGATACAGTCCAAGTCCAGATGACTGCTGGGTTAGACGTCCATTATATCCTGAGAAACCACGTTCAAAGACTCGGAGGACATCACTGTTTTTTATCCCGATTCCCGTATCCTTGATACAGAGTTCCTGGCCTTCCATATAAATCTCCAGACCACCTTCCTTGGTGTACTTGAGACTATTTGAGATAATTTGTTCAATGACCACTAGTAACCACTTCTTATCCGTCACAATTTCTTTATCAAGGTCATATAGGTTGACATTTAGGCCTTTTTGAATAAAGAAAAGAGCATATTTACGAATTATTTCCTTGACCAAGTCCTCAATTTGCACCTGCTTCAAGACCAAATCATCATGGAAACTTTCTAAACGCAGGTACTGTAAAACTAGATTGGTATAGGAATCAATCTTGAAAATTTCCTGTTCTAATTGCTGCTTCAGTTGGCGGTCGGCTACTTCTGCAACTAAGAGTTGACTGGCTGCAATGGGGGTCTTAATCTGATGGACCCACAAGGTATAGTAATCCAGTAAATCCGTCAGTTTTCTTTCTGAATCTGATCTCTGCTGATAAAGTTCCATCTCACGCGCTTCTAATTTTTCTGCTAAAACTCTTTCCAAAGGAGACTGAGCTTCCCTCTCCCCATAGAGAATTTCCTGACGATATACCTGCATTTCTACCAATATGTCCCAAGCGAAAAATAAAATGGTTACAAAGCAACACAGCAGGAAAAAGTAGAGAAAGTAAATTCCCAAACTGGCAAATAAAAACTGAAAGAGTAAGAGCAGAAACGTCAAAGAAATCAGATAGACAAACAGACGACTACGGGAACGCAGATAGGCTAGAAAAAATTGTTTCCAATCAAGCATGCTTCAGTCCGTACCCTATCCCTTTCTTGGTCTCGATAAATCCTACCAACCCCTGCTCTTCCAACTTTTTACGCAATCGAGCCACATTGACAGAGAGCGTATTATCATCAATAAAAAAGTCACTGTTCCAAAGTTCCCGCATCAGGTCATCACGCGCTACGATATTGCCTGCATGCTCAAACAAAACTCGTAAAATCTGGAATTCGTTCTTGGTCAAATTCAAGACTTGCCCTTGATAATGTAAATCCATGGATTTGGTATTGAGGATAACACCAGCATATTCCAGTAAACTCTCGTCACGCCCAAACTCATAGGAACGACGCAACAAGCCCTGAACCTTGGCTAAAAGAACCTGCTGGTCAAAAGGCTTGGTCACAAAGTCATCCGCCCCCATATTGATTGCCATGACAATATCCATAGCCTGGTCTCTGGAAGACAGAAACATGATAGGCACCTTGGAAATCTTGCGGATTTCCTGACACCAGTGATAGCCATTAAACAAGGGCAATCCAATATCCATGAGGACCAGATGAGGCTCCGACTGGACAAAAAGACTCAAAACTTCCATAAAGTCTTCTACCAGAACCACTTCAAATCCCCATTCAGAGAGCATTTTCCCGACCTGTTGACGAATAACCTGATCATCTTCTACTAATAAAATCTTTTGCATCTGATTCTCCTTTGCTAATTTTAGGAGTCTTAAATCCTTTAGTATAAATAGAGGGCTTAGTATCTAATACTTTTTTGACATTTCCTTGTCACAACAGCTCAAAAACAGATAGTGAATAACCCCATTGATATCATACCTTATTTTCAGACATAGTGCCAGCACTACCCATTTATTTTTAATTTTTTCAACCCTCATTTCAGTTCTTTTATACATCCCCTTAACCAAAATTTATATCTATTCTTCCAAACCTTGAGTGTAGTTAAAACGACACTCTATACTCTTCTAACATTGAAAAGCTCCTTATCAAGTGGTATCCGTAAAAAGTTCTAGCTTTCAGATTGACAATCTGAAAAAGATTTGTTAAGATATGAATGAACAATATTTAATATTCATTCAGAAAAGAGGTGAATCAAATTGGACAAAAAACAGGCTTTGAAATCCGCAGCTTATGAAGTTTTTTCAAAAAAAGGATACAAGGCGACAGGAATTTCAGAAATTGCTAGACAAGCTCATATGGCAGTCGGATCTTTTTATAACTATTACGAAAGTAAAGAGGCTATTTTTTTAGATATCTATATTGATGAAAACAGCCGTGTTCGCCAAACTATGATCGAAGAACTGGATTGGGAAATTGATATGATTGATCTTATTAGTCAACTCTTTGCTCAATCCAGAGCACTCGTTTCTTCCAATAAAATCCTTGCAGAATGGTACAATCCTGCCATAGCAGATGAGTTGCATAGCTACTATTCCTCAGAAGAAGGGAAAGTCACGAATCCATTTCATCAATTTCTCGTGAAAACCTTTACTCATCGTTTGCAGGCTGAAGGCCATTCTCCAGAAAAAATTCAAGATATTTTACAAGTTTACAACCTATTTTACTACATGGATATGCATATCACAGAAAATGATTTTCCAGATATTAGCAAAACTGTAGAAATACTAGCAACCAACTTCATTAAAGGAATACTGAAATAAAGAAATCTTTTCTTTATTTTTTGGAAATTATTGAATGAAAAAAAATATTATTCATTCATAGAAAATTACTACACTATAGGAGTTAAAAATGAAACGAGGGAAAAAAATGTTCATAATTATTCTAACTACACTTGGAGTGCTCGGCTTTATATCTTGGGGAATCATTACCTATCTTGGACGAAGTCAAACTTTATCGATAAAATCCATTGAAAATCCCAGCGGAGATTTGTATTTAGTTCACATCACAAAACCAAAAAATCAAATATGGAAAGCTGGCTCCTATGCTCAGTTTAAGCTTCCTGACAGCTCGTTTGGCCCAGACAAAAGTCCAGTAAAGGAGGATCAGGCTAGCCGATGGCTAACCCTTGCTTCCACTCCTGATGAGGATGAAATTCTTATTGTAACCCATAATAGTGGTAGCGTGTTTAAGGAAACCTTAACACATTTACCAGCTGGTAGTAAAATTGAGATGAGTTGGCTGGAGTCATCTTTATCTGTTAAAGACAATGACCAAGCACTGGTTTGTTTTGCCTCTGATGTCGGTATTTCTACTCTGCGTCCAGTTGTGAAAGAGTGGGCTGGTAAGCGCTCCATCATTCTTAATCATTTAGACAAAGGAGTAAACATTTTTGATAATGAGTTAAGAGAGCTTAGTAAGAATAATCCTAATCTAACTTATAAAACTAGCGAAACCTTTTCTCAAAGCCAAGCATTTTTAAAAAATGCGGTTGTGAAATACGGCAACCAAGCTATTTATCTCTTAACCGGCCAACCTGATGATGTAAATGAGATGAAGAATTTTTTAAAGGAAAACGGGATTGATAGCAAAAACATTCAAGCAAGTTCGTTTAGAGGTTTGAAATAAAAGCAAACTGTCTTCTATGTGTCTGAATCATACCATTATAGGTCGGTATGTAGAGAGCTCGTACAAACCAACTAGTAAATTCTATGTGATTGTGATAAGATAAATAAAAAGAAAGGAGCTCTTATGGCCAATATTTTTGATTATCTGAAAGATGTCGCATACGATTCCTTTTACGACCTACCTTTAAATGAATTAGATATTCTAGCCTTAACAGAAACCACCTACCTACCCTTTGATAATCTGGTATCCACAAGTCCTCAGCGACTTTTAGACTTGGCACCTCAGGTTCCAAGAGAGCCCACTATGTTGACCAGTAAAAATCGCCTCCAGTTATTGGACAAACTGGCTCAACACAAGCGCTTCAAAAATTGCAAACTCTCCTATTTTATCAACGAAATCGACCCTGAGTTGCAAAAGCAGTTTGCGGCTATGACCTACCGCCTCACTCTCGATACCTATCTGATTGTCTTTCGTGGGACTGATGATAGTATCATTGGCTGGAAGGAAGATTTCCACCTGACCTATATGAAAGAAATTCCTGCTCAGAAGCACGCTCTCCGCTATTTAAAGAACTTTTTTGCCCAACACCCTCAGAAAAAAGTCATTCTGGCTGGGCATTCCAAGGGAGGAAATCTAGCCATTTATGCTGCTAGCCAAATTGAGCAAAGCTTGCGAAATCAGATTACAGAAGTCTATACTTTTGATGCGCCTGGTCTCCACACAGAATTGACACAAACTGCAGGCTATCAAAGGATAATGGATAGAACCAAGGTCTTCATTCCACAAGGTTCCATTATCGGTAGGATGCTGGAAATTCCTGCCCACCAAATCATCGTTCAGAGTAATGCCTTGGGTGGCATCGCCCAGCACGATACCTTTAGTTGGCAGATTGAGGACAAGCACTTCGTCCAACTGGATAAGACCAATAGTGATAGTCAACAGGTAGACACAACCTTTAAAGAATGGGTAGCGACAGTCCCTGACGAAGAACTCCAGCTCTACTTCGACCTCTTCTTTGGCACTATTCTTGATGCTGGAATTAGCTCCATCAATGACTTATCTTCCTTCAAGGCTATCGAACACATTCATCATCTCTTTGTCCAAGCGCAATCCCTCACTCCAGAAGAAAGGGAAACCATGGGACGCCTCACTCAATTATTGATTGATACCCGTTACCAAGCATGGAAGAATAGATAATCCACATAAAAAACCCAACTAATCACTTGATTAGTTGGGTTTTCATTTATGAAATTGAATTCCTTTGTTTAATCTTTAATGATTAAAACATTAGTCTTCTTTTTTCTTGCGTGCCACAAGACCAAATCCGCTCAATACTCCAAGAAGTCCAAGAGCTGCTAGGCTTGAGTGATCTTCTGTACCAGTATTAGGCAATTCCTTAGCTGGTTTAGCTGGAGCTGGTTTTGATGGTTTCGCAGGTTCTGGTTTCACAGAAGGAATGATTTTTTCATAAACATGAACTGTGTCACCATTTGGAAGTTTCTTAGTCTCTACGAAGCGGTAGCCTGGGATATTTTTCTTAGGTTGTTCACCGTCTTCTGTTGGATAGTTTGGAATTTCATTTCCATCTTTATCCTTGAATGATGTCTTAACTTTCTCATAAACGTGTTCTACATCGCCATTTGGAAGTTTCTTAGTCTCTACGAAGCGGTAGCCTGGAATATCTTTCTTAGGTTGTTCACCGTCTTCTGTTGGATAGTTTGGAATTTCTTTACCATCTTTATCCTTGTGACTTGTCTTAACTTTCTCATAAACGTGTTCTACATCGCCATTTGGAAGTTTCTTAGTCTCTACGAAGCGGTAACCTGGGATATCTTTCTTAGGTTGTTCGCCATCTTCACTTGGATTTCCTGGAATCTCATTTCCTTCTTTATCCTTGAATGATGTCTTAACTTTTTCGTAGACGTGCTCTGTATCTCCATTTGGAAGTTTCTTAG
>NZ_JAJNSC010000044.1:0-2498 GCF_027497975.1 Streptococcus sp. SM5
TATTCTCAGTTACTTTGGATAAGTCCTCGAGCTATTAGTATTAGTCCGCTACATGTGTCGCCACACTTCCACTTCTAACCTATCTACCTGATCATCTCTCAGGGCTCTTACTGATATAAAATCATGGGAAATCTCATCTTGAGGTGGGTTTCACACTTAGATGCTTTCAGCGTTTATCCCTTCCCTACATAGCTACCCAGCGATGCCTTTGGCAAGACAACTGGTACACCAGCGGTAAGTCCACTCTGGTCCTCTCGTACTAGGAGCAGATCCTCTCAAATTTCCTACGCCCGCGACGGATAGGGACCGAACTGTCTCACGACGTTCTGAACCCAGCTCGCGTGCCGCTTTAATGGGCGAACAGCCCAACCCTTGGGACCGACTACAGCCCCAGGATGCGACGAGCCGACATCGAGGTGCCAAACCTCCCCGTCGATGTGAACTCTTGGGGGAGATAAGCCTGTTATCCCCAGGGTAGCTTTTATCCGTTGAGCGATGGCCCTTCCATACGGAACCACCGGATCACTAAGCCCGACTTTCGTCCCTGCTCGAGTTGTAGCTCTCGCAGTCAAGCTCCCTTATACCTTTACACTCTGCGAATGATTTCCAACCATTCTGAGGGAACCTTTGGGCGCCTCCGTTACCTTTTAGGAGGCGACCGCCCCAGTCAAACTGCCCGTCAGACACTGTCTCCGATAGGGATCACCTATCCGGGTTAGAGTGGCCATAACACAAGGGTAGTATCCCAACAGCGTCTCCTTCGAAACTGGCGTCCCGATCTCATAGACTCCTACCTATCCTGTACATGTGGTACAGACACTCAATATCAAACTGCAGTAAAGCTCCATGGGGTCTTTCCGTCCTGTCGCGGGTAACCTGCATCTTCACAGGTACTAAAATTTCACCGAGTCTCTCGTTGAGACAGTGCCCAAATCATTACGCCTTTCGTGCGGGTCGGAACTTACCCGACAAGGAATTTCGCTACCTTAGGACCGTTATAGTTACGGCCGCCGTTTACTGGGGCTTCAATTCATACCTTCGCGTTACCGCTAAGCACTCCTCTTAACCTTCCAGCACCGGGCAGGCGTCACCCCCTATACATCATCTTACGATTTAGCAGAGAGCTGTGTTTTTGATAAACAGTTGCTTGGGCCTATTCACTGCGGCTGACCTAAAGTCAGCACCCCTTCTCCCGAAGTTACGGGGTCATTTTGCCGAGTTCCTTAACGAGAGTTCTCTCGCTCACCTGAGGCTACTCGCCTCGACTACCTGTGTCGGTTTGCGGTACGGGTAGAGTATGTTTAACGCTAGAAGCTTTTCTTGGCAGTGTGACGTCACTAACTTCGCTACTAAACTTCGCTCCCCATCACAGCTCAATGTTATAGAACTAAGCATTTAACTCAATTCACACCTCACTGCTTAGACAGACTCTTCCAATCGTCTGCTTTAGTTAGCCTACTGCGTCCCTCCATCACTACATACTCTAGTACAGGAATATCAACCTGTTGTCCATCGGATACACCTTTCGGTCTCTCCTTAGGTCCCGACTAACCCAGGGCGGACGAGCCTTCCCCTGGAAACCTTAGTCTTACGGTGGACAGGATTCTCACCTGTCTTTCGCTACTCATACCGGCATTCTCACTTCTATGCGTTCCAGCACTCCTCACGGTACACCTTCATCACACATAGAACGCTCTCCTACCATACCCATAAAAGGTATCCACAGCTTCGGTAAATTGTTTTAGCCCCGGTACATTTTCGGCGCAGGGTCACTCGACTAGTGAGCTATTACGCACTCTTTGAATGAATAGCTGCTTCTAAGCTAACATCCTAGTTGTCTGTGCAACCCCACATCCTTTTCCACTTAACAATTATTTTGGGACCTTAGCTGGTGGTCTGGGCTGTTTCCCTTTCGACTACGGATCTTAGCACTCGCAGTCTGACTGCCGACCATAATTCATTGGCATTCGGAGTTTATCTGAGATTGGTAATCCGGGATGGACCCCTCACCCAAACAGTGCTCTACCTCCAAGAATCTCTATGTCGACGCTAGCCCTAAAGCTATTTCGGAGAGAACCAGCTATCTCCAAGTTCGTTTGGAATTTCTCCGCTACCCACAAGTCATCCAAGCACTTTTCAACGTGCCCTGGTTCGGTCCTCCAGTGCGTCTTACCGCACCTTCAACCTGCTCATGGGTAGGTCACATGGTTTCGGGTCTACGACATAATACTAAGGCGCCCTATTCAGACTCGGTTTCCCTACGGCTCCGTCTCTTCAACTTAACCTCGCATCATATCGTAACTCGCCGGTTCATTCTACAAAAGGCACGCTCTCACCCATTAACGGGCTCGAACTTGTTGTAGGCACACGGTTTCAGGTTCTATTTCACTCCCCTCCCGGGGTGCTTTTCACCTTTCCCTCACGGTACTGGTTCACTATCGGTCACTAGGGAGTATTTAGGGTTGGGAGATGGTCCTCCCAGATTCCGACGGGATTTC
>NZ_JAJNSC010000045.1:0-2441 GCF_027497975.1 Streptococcus sp. SM5
GCCATTTTCTAGTGTCCTCCTATTAGAATTTCAATCCGTTTTCACGAGCTGCATCAGCCAAAGCTTTCACACGTCCGTGATATAGATATCCACCGCGGTCGAACACCACTTCTGAAATACCTTTAGCACTTGCACGTTCTGCAACGAGTTTACCGACAGCAACGGCTTGTTCAGTTTTAGTTCCTTTTGAAACTTCTTTGTCAAGAGTTGAAGCACTTGCGAGCGTTACACCCGCTACGTCATCAATAACTTGAGCGTAGATGCCTGTATTAGAACGGAATACGTTCAAACGTGGGCGATCAGCAGTTCCAGAGAGTTTTCCGCGAACGCGACGGTGGCGTTTTTGGCGGAGTTTGTTTTTATCTGGTTTAGAAATCACAGTTTTCACCTCTTTAATTTTAAATCGTGTGCTATGCACAAAGTTGGTAATGAGGTTGGTGGTTGAAAATCAACCACTCAACACTATTTACCAGTTTTACCTTCTTTAAGACGAACATATTCGCCAACGTAACGGATACCTTTACCTTTGTATGGTTCTGGTGAACGAAGGCTACGAACGTAAGCAGCTGTTTGACCAACTACTTCTTTTGAAATTCCGCTGATAACGATAGTCGTTGGGTTTGGAAGTTCAAAAGTAATTCCTGCTGGAGCTTCAACTTCATCTGGATGTGATTTACCAACAGCCAAAACAAGTTTGTTTCCTTGAAGTTGAGCACGGTAACCAACCCCACGCATTTCAAGTTCTTTCTTGAATCCTTCTGAAACACCAATAACCATGTTGTTCAAAAGTGCACGAGTAGTTCCGTGGATAGTTTTCATTTCTTTTGAATCGTTTGGACGGTGAAGAGTTACTTCAGTACCTTCCACACGGATTTCAATATCTTTTGAGAACTCACGAGTAAGTTCTCCTTTAGGTCCTTTTACAGTTACAACGTTGTCATTGTTAGTGAGTTCAACACCAGCAGGCAACACGATAACTTTATTACCAATACGTGACATGTTTTTATTCTCCTGTTAAATTGTCAGGCCATAAAGGCCAGTTTTCACGGGGTTTAGATACTTATTTAGTTCAAGAGCTGAACTGAACACGCTCTAAGAACTGTGCAAAATAGATAAGTTGGCTTGTTTATAAACAAACTGCTCCAACTTCCTAATTTTGCTTTGTTCTTTACGAGCTCTGTATCTTGATTTTACCAAACGTAAGCGATAACTTCCCCACCAACATTCTTTTGGCGAGCTTCTTTATCAGTAAGCAAACCTTCTGAAGTTGAAAGGATAGCAATTCCAAGACCGTTAAGTACTTTTGGAAGATCTTCACGTTTTTTGTAGACACGAAGTCCTGGTTTAGAAACACGTTTCAAGTTAGTGATAACTTTTTCACCGTTTGGTCCGTATTTAAGGAATACACGGATGATGCCTTGTTTGTCATCTTCGATGATTTCTACGTTCTTAACAAAACCTTCGCGTTTAAGGATTTCAGCAATCCCTTTTTTGATGTTTGATGCAGGTACTTCAAGTACTTCGTGTTTTGCTTGGTTAGCGTTACGAATACGAGTTAAGAAGTCTGCAATTGGGTCAGTCATAACCATTTTATTTTTCTCCTCTTACTAGTAGTTTGCAAGTTGCACTTGCTAGTTAATACATGATACAGAGAGCGTAACAGCAAGAGCAAAAATAGGCAATTTGATGCAGGAGCCATGCTCCAAAACGAATTGGTCTTTTTTGCCAAAGCTGTAGCTCGTGTTCAAATTGGCTAGCCAAACTGAACTCGGGCTAAACTCTGTGTGAAAAAGATAAACTTTTCTAGAAACTAAAGTTTCTTCGCCAAGTTTCCTATTTTCACTTTGAGTTTTGACGCCCTTGATATCTTAAATTACCAAGATGCTTTTGTTACACCAGGGATTT
The DNA here is from genome assembly GCF_027497975.1 of Streptococcus sp. SM5. NCBI lineage: Bacteria > Bacillati > Bacillota > Bacilli > Lactobacillales > Streptococcaceae > Streptococcus > Streptococcus sp. SM5. The sequence continues at coordinate 1,906 of NZ_JAJNSC010000045.1, forward strand.
GACCTTTATATGCCAATTCACGGAAGCAAACACGGCAAAGTTTAAACTTGCGGTAAACTGAGTGTGGACGTCCACAACGTTCACAGCGAGTGTATGCTTGAGTAGAGAACTTCGCTGGGCGTTTGTTCTTAGCAATCATAGATTTTTTAGCCATTAGTTATACCTCCTATATTATTTTGCAAAAGGCATTCCAAGGCCTGTAAGCAATGCACGTGACTCTTCGTCAGTGTTAGCAGTAGTTACGATAACGATGTCAAGACCACGAGTTTTGTCAACGTCATCAAAGTTGATTTCTGGGAAGATCAATTGTTCTTTCACACCAAGTGTGTAGTTTCCGCGTCCATCAAAAGATTTTGTAGGAACACCGTGGAAGTCACGAACACGTGGAAGTGAAACAGATACCAATTTGTCCAAGAATTCGTACATACGTTCACCACGAAGGGTAACTTTTGCACCGATCGCAACACCTTCACGAAGACGGAAGCCGGCGATTGATTTTTTAGCTTTAGTGATAAGTGGTTTTTGACCTGAGATAA
>NZ_JAJNSC010000046.1:0-2332 GCF_027497975.1 Streptococcus sp. SM5
GCCATTTTCTAGTGTCCTCCTATTAGAATTTCAATCCGTTTTCACGAGCTGCATCAGCCAAAGCTTTCACACGTCCGTGATATAGATATCCACCGCGGTCGAACACCACTTCTGAAATACCTTTAGCGTTTGCACGTTCTGCAACGAGTTTACCGACAGCAACGGCTTGTTCAGTTTTAGTTCCTTTTGAAACTTCTTTGTCAAGAGTTGAAGCACTTGCGAGCGTTACACCCGCTACGTCATCAATCACTTGAGCGTAGATGCCTGTATTAGAACGGAATACGTTCAAACGTGGGCGATCAGCAGTTCCAGAGAGTTTTCCGCGAACGCGACGGTGGCGTTTTTGGCGGAGTTTGTTTTTATCTGGTTTTGAAATCACAGTTTTCACCTCTTTAGTTTTAAATCGTGTGCTATGCACAAAGTTGGAAAATAGGTTGGTGGTTGATGATCAACCACTCAACATTATTTACCTGTTTTACCTTCTTTACGGCGAACGAATTCACCAACGTAACGGATACCTTTACCTTTATACGGCTCTGGTGAACGAAGGCTACGTACGTAAGCAGCTGTTTGACCAACTACTTCTTTTGAAATTCCGCTAACAACGATTGTTGTTGGGTTTGGAAGTTCAAAAGTAATTCCTTCTGGAGCTTCAACTTCGTCTGGGTGAGATTTACCAACAGCCAAAACAAGTTTAGTTCCTTGAAGTTGTGCACGGTAACCAACCCCACGCATCTCAAGTTCTTTCTTGAATCCTTCTGATACACCAACAACCATGTTGTTCAAAAGGGCACGAGTAGTTCCGTGGATAGTTTTCATTTCTTTTGAATCGTTTGGACGGTGAAGAGTTACTTCAGTACCTTCCACACGGATTTCAATATCTTTTGAGAACTCACGAGTAAGTTCTCCTTTAGGTCCTTTTACAGTTACAACGTTGTCATTGTTAGTGATTTCAACACCAGCAGGCAACACGATAACTTTATTACCAATACGTGACATGTTTATTTCTCCTGTTAAATTGTCAGGCCAGAACGGCCAGTTTTCACGGGGTTAAATCGATTTCTCGATTTAAAGGAACATTTAGGTTTCAATTTCAAAGTGAATCTAGGCATCGTCTCGCAGGCATAACTTTGGGTTAGGCAAGAGACGATAACGAAGAGTCACAAAGAAATTGGGAGCTAAATATTACCAAACGTAAGCGATAACTTCCCCACCAACATTCTTTTGGCGTGCTTCTTTATCAGTAAGCAAACCTTCAGAAGTTGAAAGGATAGCAATTCCAAGTCCGTTAAGAACTTTTGGAAGGTCTTCACGTTTTTTGTAGACACGAAGTCCTGGTTTAGAAACACGTTTCAAGTTAGTGATAACTTTTTCACCGTTTGGTCCGTATTTAAGGAATACACGGATGATACCTTGTTTGTCATCTTCGATGATTTCAACGTTTTTTACAAAACCTTCGCGTTTAAGGATTTCAGCAATCCCTTTTTTGATGTTTGATGCAGGTACTTCAAGTACTTCGTGTTTAGCTTGGTTAGCGTTACGAATACGAGTTAGGAAGTCTGCGATTGGGTCAGTCATAACCATTTTGTTTTTCTCCTCTTACTAGTAGTTTGCAAGTTGCACTTGCTAGTTAATGATTGAGCTGGGCTCAGAATATGTTTCTAGGTTTCAATTCCTAAGTGAGTCTAGGCATCTGCTTGCAGGCATAACTTGAGTTAGGCAAAAGCAGATAACGACGAATCACGACGGGATTGAAAGCTAGAATTACCAAGATGCTTTTGTTACACCAGGGATTTGTCCTTTGTAAGCTAATTCACGGAAGCAAACACGGCAAAGTTTAAATTTGCGGTAAACTGAATGTGGACGACCACATTTTTCACAACGAGTATAAGCTTGAGTAGAGAACTTCGCTGGACGTTTGTTCTTAGCAATCATTGATTTTTTAGCCATTAGATTTACCTCCTATATTATTTTGCAAAAGGCATTCCAAGGCCTGTAAGCAATGCACGTGACTCTTCGTCAGTGTTAGCAGTTGTTACGATAACGATGTCAAGACCACGAGTTTTGTCAACGTCATCAAAATTGATTTCTGGGAAGATCAACTGTTCTTTCACACCAAGTGTGTAGTTTCCGCGTCCATCAAATGATTTTGTTGGAACACCGTGGAAGTCACGTACACGTGGAAGTGAAACTGAAACCAATTTATCCAAGAATTCGTACATACGTTCACCACGAAGGGTAACTTTTGCACCGATCGCAACACCTTCACGAAGACGGAAGCCGGCGATTGATTTTTTAGCTTTAGTGATAAGTGGTTTTTGACCTGAGATAA
>NZ_JAJNSC010000047.1:0-2180 GCF_027497975.1 Streptococcus sp. SM5
ACTTTTTGGTTTATTTTTGTTTGTAGTCGGATTATGAAAGAATATCCAATATTATGCGATAAGATAGAATGTTACAAAAAAGAAAGGGGATGCAATCCGATGAAGAAAGACAGATTAATTGTATTGACAGATGCTGTTCTAGCAATTATTATGACCATCTTGGTTTTAGAGTTAGAAAAACCAACAACACCAAGTCTTGAAGCTTTTTGGGATTTACGGCAAAATTTCTTTGCTTGTTTTCTTTCCTTTTTCTGGTTGGGATCGTTATGGATGGCACTAAACACATTATGGGAAAAGGTTGAGAAAATTTCCTCAGAAATTATTTGGTGGAATTTGTTTCTACTCTTGGAGCGGCAGGAGTTCTCTTTGGAGAATTTCATGCCATCCAAGATACCAGTCTGAATGATGTGGTGGACCGGATCTATATAAATGTCAAGGATTTACCGTTTCAGTCCTTGGGAGCTTTAGCTAATATCCTGTCTGATATTAAGAAGGGACTGATTCAAGACAGTCATATCTGGTCTTTCTTCCAGTCATTTTTCAAACAATATCAGTTGATAATCAGCTTAAATCAGATCTATCAGTTTGTCTATCTTTCTCTGATGGAGATCATGTCCTATCTTCACTTTGATTATTGGAAAAAAACGGCTCGGTCAGGAGCTAGTATGAATAAGGAGAACAAATGAAACGTTTAAAAATGTTATGGCATATTATGCAGGTTACGGGTTTTACTCGGTTTGCTCTGAGTTTTGTGACCTTTGTTTTTGGGTCAGGAGGCGTGCTTTTCCTAGTTGAACCTGCTATCACAAATTACGGAGACGGTCTTTGGTATGCTTTTGTGACTTCGACGACTGTCGGCTACGGGGATCTCCTAGCTGTGACCTTGATTGGAAGGATTACCAGTGTCTTCTTGACGATTTATGGGCTCATATTTTTTGGCTGTTTATCAGCTGTTATTTTTAATTATTATACCAATTTAAATAAGGAAAGAGGAGAGGACAAATGACTGCCAATTATTCAACACGGGAATACCGTGAGAAATTATACGATGACCTTCATGTTCGATTGAGAGATACAGCGATTTTGATGTGTGCAATTTTTATTGCCTCTATCGGACTAAATATGAATTCAACAGCTGTCATTATAGGAGCCATGTTGATTTCACCTCTCATGACACCGATTGTTGGACTGGGATTCGGTTTAGCTATTTTTGATACGCGTTTAATCAAGCAATCTCTAGAGGTTTTATTGACTCAAGTGTTGGTCAGTTTGCTTGTCTCGACTCTGTATTTCTGGATTTCTCCCTTGTCTTATGCAAGTAGCGAGTTGATTGCACGAACCTCTCCAACCATTTGGGATGTCCTCATTGCTATTGCTGGTGGGATTGCTGGTGTGATCGGTTCAAGGAAAAAAGAAGCAAACAATATCGTGCCAGGAGTAGCCATTGCTACAGCTCTGATGCCGCCTATCTGTACTGCTGGCTATGGTTTAGCTAATGGGAATGTACGATTTTTATTGGGGGCTCTCTATCTTTTCTTGATCAACTGTGTCTTTATCATGCTAGCCAACATTGTTGGAACAAGAATTTTGATGAGAAAATCTCCTTTAACTTCATTTAAAGAGCTGAGCATTAAAATGAGAATTGGCTTGATATCTTTGATTGTATTGTTGATTCTTCCAGCTAGCTATTCGGCAGTTACTCTGACAATAGAACAAGCGCGCAAAGAAGGGATCAAACAGTTTGTAGGAAAAGAGTTCGCCAATTATACGGTTATTAATCAAGTCTACAAGTCAAGTAACAATGAATTGGTCTTGACGGTTGTTGGAGATCCGATTTCAGAAGAAGAATTAGAAACACTCCACCAAAAACAAGCCTCTTACGGTATTCAATCTGTTCAATTGAAAGTGAATCAAGTTCAGAACTCGCCAACATTAGATAGTGAAGCGACCAAGGAATTTTATGAAAACATTGACAAGTATATTGATCAAAAACTCTCTGAAAAAGATTCACAAAACGATCTCGTAAAAGAAAATGAAGCAGACAAGGATTGAGGACAATGAACTGAATCGGTTTTTACGCCGTGTTTTTCTTGTATCTTCCTCTTTCTTACTTATAGCAGGTTGTTTTTGCTTGAATAAGAAATAAATTAGAAGTTCTATCATCTAAGAAAAATGATGAA
>NZ_JAJNSC010000048.1:0-2159 GCF_027497975.1 Streptococcus sp. SM5
TAACGATGTTAACACCTTCAACGATAACTTTGTTTACTTTTGGAAGGGCAGTAAGGACAACAGCTTCTGTTCCCTTATCTTTACCAGCGATTACGCGAACTTTGTCGCCTTTTTTTACAAACATTAGATTTCTCCTTGATTTTTCTTACGCCCATAAGGGCACCCTGGAAAGTAATCCAGGGGACTAGTTTGTTTTTTTAAAAATTAAAGTACTTCTGGAGCAAGTGATACGATCTTCATGAAACCACCTTCACGCAATTCACGTGCAACTGGTCCAAAGATACGTGTTCCGCGAGGAGTTTTGTCTTCACGGATGATAACTGCTGCATTTTCGTCAAACTTGATGTATGAACCATCAGCACGACGAGCACCTGATTTAGTACGAACGATAACTGCTTTAACAACGTCACCTTTTTTAACCGCACCACCAGGAGTAGCTTGTCTTACAGATGCCACAATAACATCACCGATGTTCGCAAATTTACGTTTAGAACCACCAAGAACTTTGATAGTCAAGATTTCGCGTGCACCGCTGTTGTCTGCGACTTTCAAACGAGTTTCTGTTTGAATCATTTCAGTTTTCTCCTTTCAGGCTTGATTAGATGATAACCGCTTCTTCAACAACTTCTACAAGACGGAAACGTTTTGTAGCTGAAAGCGGGCGAGTTTCCATGATACGTACGATATCGCCTTCTTTGGCAACATTGTTTTCATCATGTGCTTTGTATTTTTTAGAGTAGTTAATACGTTTACCATAGACTGGGTGGTTACGTTTTGTTTCAACTACAACTGTGATTGTCTTGTCCATTTTGTCAGATACAACACGTCCAACAAGAACTTTACGATTATTGCGTTCCATTGAAATTCTCCTTCCCTAGTCTATTATTTCGCTTCAGATTGAACTGTTTTGATACGAGCGATTTGTTTTTTAACTTCTTTCAAGCGAGCTGTTTGTTCTAATTGACCAGTAGCAGCTTGGAAACGAAGTTCGAACAATTCTTTTTTCAATTCGTTTTCGCGCTTCGCGAGTTCTTCTTGAGAAAGACCACGAAGTTCTTTAACAAATTCTTTTACTTCATTAAGTTTCATGCCTTCTCCTTATTCTGCTTCACGTTTTACGAATTTACATTTAACTGGCAATTTGTGGCTTGCAAGACGAAGCGCTTCGCGAGCGATCTCTTCAGATACACCAGCAACTTCAAACATTACTTTACCACGTTTAACTGGTGCTACCCAACCTTCAGGTGCCCCTTTACCAGATCCCATACGAACCCCGATAGCTTTAGCTGTGTATGATTTGTGTGGGAAGATTTTAATCCAAACTTTACCACCACGTTTCATGTAACGAGTCATGGCGATACGAGCAGCCTCGATTTGGCGGTTAGTGATCCAGTGGCTAGTTGTAGCTTGAAGACCGTATTCACCGAATGCTACTTCTTTTCCACCTTTAGCTTCACCGCGCATTTTACCACGGAATTCACGACGGTGTTTAACACGTTTAGGTACTAACATTGGTTATTTACCTCCTTTAGTGTTTTTACGAGCTGGAAGAACTTCACCACGGTAGATCCATACTTTAACACCAAGTTTACCGTATGTAGTATCTGCTTCTTCCCAAGCGTAATCGATATCTGCGCGAAGTGTGTGAAGTGGAACTGTTCCTTCAGAGTATCCTTCAGCACGGGCAATATCTGCACCGTTCAAACGACCTGATACTTGAGTTTTGATTCCTTTAGCTCCAGCACGCATAGCACGTTGGATTGCTTGTTTTTGTGCACGACGGAAAGCAACACGTTGCTCCAATTGACGAGCAATTCCTTCACCAACAAGGTGAGCATCCAAATCAGGTTGTTTGATTTCGATGATGTTAATGTGTACTTGTTTTCCAGTCAATTTGTTAAGTTTTGCACGGAGTGCATCAACGTTAGCACCACCTTTACCGATAACCATACCTGGTTTAGCAGTGTGAAGTGAAACGTTAACTTTGTTTACTGCGCGTTCGATTTCAATAGTTGAAACTGCTGCGTCAGCTAGTTCTTTTTGAACGAATTTACGGATTGCAAGATCTTCATGAAGGTAATCCGCGTATTCTTTTTCAGCATACCATTTGGCATCCCAATCACGGATGATGCCGACACGCATACCAATTGGATGTACTT
>NZ_JAJNSC010000049.1:0-1853 GCF_027497975.1 Streptococcus sp. SM5
GGTGAAACACGTACTGTACGAGCCATTGCTTTAGCTGAAGTAATTTCTGCCATTTATGTTCTCCTTATTTTCTACGTGTTTTCTTGTCGTCTGCAGCGTGACCTTTGTAAGTACGAGTTGGTGCAAACTCACCAAGTTTGTGACCTACCATGTCTTCTTGGATGTAAACAGGTACGTGTTTACGTCCGTCATAAACTGCAATAGTGTAACCAATGAAACTTGGGAAGATCGTTGAACGACGTGACCAAGTTTTAATAACTTTTTTCTTTTCGTCGTTAGCTTGAGCTTCAACTTTTTTCATCAAATGCTCATCGACGAAAGGTCCTTTTTTAAGACTGCGTCCCATTTTTATATTTTCTCCTTTAAATGTTGTACCACAGCGGCTTGCGCTCCTATGGAGCGCTACCGAGCTGGCGGATTTACTAGTTGCTTAAGCGACTAGTTTAATATTATTTCTCGTTGCGACGACGAACGATAAGTTTGTCAGATTTCGCTTTCTTGTTACGAGTTTTAAGACCAAGAGCAGGTTTGCCCCATGGAGTAGATGGTGCTTTACGACCAACTGGTGCTTTACCTTCACCACCACCGTGTGGGTGATCGTTAGGGTTCATTACAGAACCACGAACTGTTGGGCGGATACCTTTCCAACGGCTACGTCCTGCTTTACCAAGGTTTACAAGTCCATGTTGTTCGTTTCCGACAACACCAACTGTAGCACGGCAAGTTCCAAGAATCATACGAACTTCACCTGATTGAAGACGAACAAGAACGTATTTGCCTTCAGAACCCAATACTTGAGCAGATGCTCCAGCAGCACGTACCAATTCACCACCACGACCTGGTTTCAACTCGATGTTGTGGATCAAAGTACCAACTGGGATGTTAGCAAGTGGAAGAGCGTTTCCGACTTTGATATCTGCTTCTGGACCTGAAACGATACGTTGACCAACTTCAAGACCTTTTGGAGCGATGATGTATGCTTTCACACCGTCAGTGTAGTGTACAAGAGCGATGTTTGCAGAACGGTTTGGATCGTACTCGATTGTTTTAACAACTGCTTCAACGTTGTCTTTGTTACGTTTGAAGTCAACCAAACGGTAGAAACGTTTGTGTCCACCACCTTGGTGACGAACTGTGATACGACCGTTGTTGTTACGACCAGCCTTGCTCTTCAATGCAACAAGCAATGATTTTTCAGGAGTGCTTGTTGTGATTTCAGCGAAATCCAAAGAAGTCATATTACGGCGACCGTTTGTTGTTGGTTTATAAACACGAATTCCCACGATATTTCCTCCTTAGATTATTCAGCTTCAGCAGCAAACAACTCGATTGCTTTAGAATCAGCTGTAAGTGTGATGATAGCTTTTTTAGTTTTGTTAGTAAAACCAGTGTAACGTCCAACACGTTTAGCTTTTGGTTTTACGTTGATTGTGTTAACATTAGCAACTTTAACACCTTCGAAAGCAGCTTCAACAGCTTGCTTAATCAAAAGTTTGTGTGCACGAGTGTCAACTTCAAATACATATTTTCCTGCTTCAAGTTGAGCCATTGAGCTTTCAGTGATGACAGGTTTTTTGATAACATCATACAAATTCATTATGCAAGAACCTCCTCGATTTTAGAGATAGCTGCTTGAGTAACAAGAAGTTTGTCACTATTTGCGATGTCAAGAACACTTGCAGTTGTAGCAGTCGCAACTTTCACGTTTGGAAGGTTACGAGCTGAGAGAGCTGCGAATTCGTTTCCTTCTTCAAGAATAACAAGGACTTTAGAATCGATGCTCAAAGCTGCAAGAACTTTTGCAAATTCAGCAGTTTTTGGAGCTGTAAATTCAAGAGAATCAACGGCTACAA
>NZ_JAJNSC010000004.1:0-216314 GCF_027497975.1 Streptococcus sp. SM5
TGTTGAAGGAACTCCGTCAAAGTAGAGTAAGGTTTGCCACCAAGTGTAATTAAGCGTTCGCTAATTTCATCCAATTGTCCGTCTAAACTATCCATGTATTCATCCATCTTAGGATGCCATACCATAAAACCACGTCCACGCATGTACCAGTGAACTTGATGAAGAGCGATATGCGCTACGTACAAGTCAGCCACAGCTTGATTCAAGACTTCCTTTGTTTTTACTAGCGTTTCAGGAGCTGTCTTAGATAATGTTGTTACATCTTTTAATGCATCTTTTTTCAATTCAACCATTTTTCTAACCTCGTAAAATTATTTTTGTAACCATATTTATTGATTACTACCTCAGTATACTACTTCAAGTAGACAAAAGCAAGGAAATTAACTCATATTAAAAAAGTTGTAATTGACTGATAATTTAAGAAAATGAGTGGCTATTTATCCTAGCTATTTTCTCTGTTTTTACTAGAAAATTGACTTTGATAAAGATCATAATAGAAACCTTTTGCAGCCAAAAGACTTTCATGATTTCCCTGTTCGATTATCTGTCCATCTTTAAGTACCAAAATCTTATCAGCTTCTTGTATCGTAGAAAGTCGATGTGCAATGACAAAGCTTGTTCTTCCCTTCATCAAACGCTTCATAGCTTTTTGAATCAAGAGTTCTAAACGGGTGTCAACTGATGATGTCGCTTCATCAAGGATTAGAATTTTTGGATTGGCTAAGAGGGCACGAGCAATGGTTAAAAGCTGTTTCTGACCAAGAGAAATATTACTTGACTCTTGGTTCATCTCCATGTTATAGCCACCAGGAAGGGTGCGGATAAAGTGATCTACATTGGCAGCCTTAGCTGCTGCAACGATTTCCTCATCAGTTGCCTCCAGATTTCCAAATCGAAGATTTTCCTTGATGCTTCCTTCATAGAGCCAAGCATCCTGTAAAACCATACCAAACTGGCGTCGGTAGTCCTTACGAGATAAGTCTCGAATATCATGACCGTCAACTAAAATAGCTCCAGCAGTTACATCATAAAAACGCATGAGAAGGTTAATCAAGGTTGTTTTCCCTGCTCCAGTTGGTCCTACGATAGCCACCATCTCTCCAGGTTCAACATCTAAGTTGAAATTCCGAATCAATGGTTTGTTTTCCACATATTGGAAATCGACATTTTTGAAACTAACTTGGCCTGTCAATGGTGCCAAGTCTTTTACTTCTTTAGTTTGAACTTCTTCCTGTTCATCTAAAACTTCAAAGACACGGTCAAGCGAAGACTTAGCACTTTGCATTTGTCCTGCTAATTGAGTGATATTTTGAATTGGTTGACTGACCTGCCACACATACTGAACGAAAGCCTGCATGTTACCAATGGTCAAGCGCCCCGCAATAACCTGCAAACCTCCTAAAACTGCAACAATCAGATAAGTCAAATCAGATACGATATGAAGGGCAGGCATCATCAAACCTGAGATAAAGCTGGCCTTGAAACCTACCTGCTGCAATTCATCTGTAATCTCTGCAAATTCCTGCTGAGAGTTTTCTTCACGACCATAGAGCTTCAAGACATTAAAACCTGTCAAGTTTTCTTGCACAAATCCATTCATGCGTCCTAAGATAGCCGCCTGTTGTTTAAAATAAGGCTGAGAACGATTCATGATGGTCTTAGCTCCAAAATAAGTTACCGGAATTGACAGAATAACGATAATAGCTAATTGAAGATTCAAGTATAATACCATTCCCATTACTAGGAGGATTGTAAATACAGCATTGACAATCTGTAAGAAGGATTGCTGAAGAGCATTAGACACAGTCTCTACATCACTGGTAAAACGTCCCAGCAAATCTCCAAATTGATGCTTGTCAAAGTAAGATACAGGGATGCGATTGATTTTTTCATTCATTTCTCTACGCAAATCCTGTATCATGAACTGCACAGCATTGGTCATAAAGTAATTAGAATAATAAGAACCTAATTCGTAGAGGACCCCTCGTAAGAGGTAGATGACCAAAATGACTGCAATGTAGCTAGTATTCAGTCCAGCACCTGCAACTCCTTTAGCCATATCAAGGAGATTAGAGGTTAATTCTGTAATGGCAAGCCCTAAGACAAAAGGCTCAATAACACTCATAACTACACTTAGAATCTTAAGAAACACTGCAAGAAAGACAGAGAAACGGTAGGCTTTTAAATAGCTCCATAGACGAGCTAAGCTAGATTGTTTTTTCATCCCTTACCTCCTATTCTTCTGTTAGAGACGCATTTTTCAACTGCGACTCAGCAATTTCTCGATAGATATCATTGGTCTCCATCAATTCCTCATGACGTCCACGACCAACGATTTCACCCTTATCAAGGACGATTATCTGGTCAGCATCCATAATGGTTCCAACCCGCTGAGCAACGATTAAGACCGTTGCATTTTGAGTGACTTCCTTAAGACGTCGACGTAAGATAGCATCCGTACGATAGTCCAAGGCTGAAAAAGAATCATCAAAGATGTAGATATCTGGCTCTTTGATAACTGCTCTGGCAATTGATAACCGTTGCTTTTGCCCACCAGACAGGTTACTTCCACCTTCGGCTAGATGGGTTCCAAAACCTTCTTCTCGACTTTCGATAAAGTCTTTGGCTTGGGCAACATCTGCTGCTTGATTCAATTCTTCACGACTAGCATCCTCTTTCCCGTAACGCAGATTTTCTGCAATTGTTCCAGTAAAGAGCAAGGCTTTTTGAGGAATAAAACCAATCTTTTGACGAAGAGACTTGAGTCGGTATTCCCGCACGTCAACACCATCAACCTTTATTTTCCCTAGAGTAACATCGTAAAAACGTGGAATCAACTGAACCAATGAAGATTTCCCAGAACCAGTTGAACCAATAAAAGCTATGGTCTCACCCGGTTTCGCACTAAAGGAAATATTGTGTAGAACAGGATTCTCAGTCTCTCCAGGATAGGCAAAGGTCACATTTTCAAATTCTAGATAACCATGTGTTTCTGTCTCCCTAATGCCATTTTCATTTGGATCAATAGAAATGGGCATATCCATAATTTCCTTCAAGCGCTCACTGGATACGGCAGTACGTGGGTACATGGTAAAGAGGCTAGACAAGAATAAGAAGGACAAGAGGGCATGGAAACTATACTCAATAAAGGCTACCAAATCCCCAATCTGCAAACTTCCTTGTTGGAGAGGATCTAGAGCAAACCAAACAATAGCGACAATCATAGCGATAATGATTTGCACAAAAAGAGGTTCGGTCAAACCTGTCAATTTAAACAAGCGGCTCGAATTATCAGCATAGATTGCATTTTGCTCTGCGAAGCGTTCTTCTTGGAAGTCTTCACGAGCAAAGGCTCGAATCACTCGTAAGCCCATCAAATTCTCTCGGACATATTGATTAATCTTATCCAGTGTTTTCTGTTGTTTTTCTGATAGGGGTCGAGTTCTTACAGCTACATAGACAACAACGACTGCTAAGAAAGGTACTGAAAAAGCTACAATCCAAGCTAGTGATGGACTAGTCAAGAAAATCATGAGTACACTAGAGAGCATCATCATGGGAGTGATAACACCCAACTTAAGCGTCTGCTCTGCAAACTGCATGAGAACAAAGGCATCACTGGTAATCCGAGTAACTAGTGATGATACACCTATTTGTTCGTATTCGTGATGAGAATACTCCTGTAACTTGGCATAGACATCATTCCGCATATCCTTGACCATATTGGTGGTCAGTTTACTAGCAGCATAAGATAGTACAATTCGTCCAAATGTTCCCAAAACGATAATGACTAGCATAATCATGGCCCAAAAGTAAAGTTTTTCTTGATTCCCCTGATTAATCCCTTGGTCAATCATGCGAGCCAGAACTGTTGGTAAGCCTAGATTAACAAGTACAAAGAAAATAGCCCCAAGAAAGTCCAGGATAAGCCACTTGGGATAGCGTTTGAGATAAGACCAAATATAAAGCATAATTCTCCTTTCTTTTTCTTCTAAAATGCAGAAAAGAGCGTGCTTTCGCACGCCTTTTTACTAAAAAGAAGACAGGCAGTCTTAACCTCGAGAGAGGGAACTGTCTGTCTCAGATATTTGAGGCTTATTTTACAAAGTCAAGCAATGCCAAGAAGCTTTCTGGATCAAGTGATGCACCACCTACAAGAGCTCCGTCAACGTCTGGACAAGCCATGTATTCAGCAACGTTTTCAGGTTTAACTGAACCACCGTATTGAACACGTACTTTATCAGCAACTTCTTGACCGAAGTCAGCAGCTACTACGTCACGAACAACTTTACACATTTTTTGTGCGTCATCTTGTGAAGCAGATTTACCAGTACCGATAGCCCAGATTGGCTCATAAGCGATAACTGATGAAGCTACTTGCTCGGCTGTCAATCCTGCAAGAGCAGCAGATACTTGAGCACCTACGAATTCAGCAGCTTTACCAGCCTCGTAAGTTTCAAGTGACTCACCACAACAGATGATTGGAAGCATACCGTTTGCAAAGATTGCTTTTGCTTTTTTGTTGATATCTTCGTCAGTTTCATGGAAGTAGTCACGACGCTCTGAGTGACCGATAACAACGTAGTCAGTACCGATTTCTTTCAAAACTTGTGGGCTAGTTTCTCCAGTGAAAGCACCTGCATTTTCAAAGTAGCAGTTTTGAGCTGCAACTTTAAGGTCAGTTCCTTTAGCTGCGGCTAATACAGTTGTCAAGTCAAGTGCAGGAACTGCAATACCAGCTTCAACAAGGTCTGATGAAGGAAGTTTTGATGCAACTGCTTCAACGAATGCTTTTGCTTCTTCTGGGTTTTTGTTCATTTTCCAGTTACCAGCAATAAATGGTTTACGTGACATTTCACTTACCTCGTTTTTTCATTTTATTTTCTATTTATTTTATCATAATTATAGGGAGCTTGCAAATCTTACTCTGTAACCAGAAAGCTGATTTTCAAAAATTTTCGTGCTCTTATTTCTATTTAGAAGATGATTTACGCTTGGTCAATTTAACTACTGCTTCCGTTCGTGCAGTGTGTGGAAACATATCAACGGACTGGATATAATGTAAGTCATAAACCTCTAGCAAACGGACTAAATCACGCGCCAAGGTAGATACATTGCAGGATACATAAACCATCTTTTCAGGAGCGTATTTGACGATGGTATCCAAGAGCTTATCATCTAAACCAGTACGCGGCGGGTCTACTATCAAAGCATCGGCACGATAGCCTTCCTTGTACCAACGAGGGATAATTTCTTCTGCAGTTCCTGCTTCATAATGAGTATTGGTATAACCCATGCGCTTAGCATTTTCTTTGGCGTCCTCAATGGCTTCTGGAATAATATCCATCCCTCTCAAACTTTTGACTTTTTTAGCAAAAGCGAAACCAATGGTCCCAACACCACAATAGGCATCGATCAGATGGTCGTCCTCAGTCACGTCCAAGGCCTTAACGGCTTCACTATAGAGAATTTCCGTCTGTTCGGGATTGAGCTGGTAAAAAGCTCGAGGTGAAAGAGAAAACTCATAGTCTAATACACCCTCACGAATACTATCCTGTCCCCAAACAATCTCAGTCTTGTCCCCATAAATCTCACTAGTTTTAGCAGTATTGGTATTGACTGCGACAGTCACTACTTCAGGATAATCCTTGACTAAATCTTTCACAAATTGAGTCAGATTTAATTGACGATTGGTCACAATGATAATCTGAACTTGCCCAGTTTTCCGTGCGCGACGAACCATGATGGTCCGAACTCCAAGGATTTTCCGTTCATCCGTAATCGGAATTTGATGATAGGTCAAGAGCTCAGCAATGCGATTGGCAATAGCTTGCGTTTCCTTGTCTTGGACTAGGCAGTCTTTTAACTCGACCAAATAATGGGAATTTTGAGCATATAATCCCGCCTTAACTTGGCCTTTAAACTTTCGAGTTTGGAATTGTAGTTTAGCTCGATAATACTTGGGTTCCTGCATGCCAATAGTTGGTCTGATTTCATAGTTTTCGTAACCAGCGGGTGCAAATTTCTTCAGAGCTTGATTGAGAAGGTCCGTTTTAAACTCCAGCTGCTTATCATAATGTAGATGCATGATTTGACATCCTCCACACTCATTATAAATGGTGCAGTCTGGTACCACTCGAAACTTAGATTTTTTATTGACCTCAAGGAGTTTAGCCTCAACGTAGTTACGCTTAACGGAAGTCACCTGACAATAGATATCTTCTCCCTTGAGGGCTCCAGGAACAAAAACGAGGGTTTTCTGGAAAAATCCGATACCTTCCCCGTTTATCCCCATACGCTTAATTTTTAATGGAATTTTTTGTTTGACTTTTAAATTCATATCCCTATCTTATCATAAATTGCGCTATAATAGAAACATGAAAATCACAAAACTTGAAAAGAAAAAAAGACTCTATTTGCTAGAGCTTGATAGCGACAAAACTTGCTACATTACCGAGGATACCATTGTTCGCTTTATGTTGACCAAGGATAAGGAAATTAGTTCAGAAGAGTTTGCAGAAATCCAGACCTTTGCACAATTTTCCCACGGAAAAAACTTGGCCCTCTACCACTTATCCTTTAAAGCTCGCACTGAAAAAGAAGTTCGAGATTATCTTATCAAACATGAAATTGATGAGAAAATTATTCCCCCAGTTATTCAAGCTCTCAAGGAGGACAATTGGATTAACGACCGTCAATATGCATATACCATCATCAACTCCAATCAGCTTTCAGGTGACAAGGGAAGCTACATGCTCATGCAGAAAATTTCTCAAAAGGGAGTTGCCAAATCTATCATCCAAGAAGTCTTACAAGAATTTGATATGACAGAAGTCGCAGAGCGTACAGCCCAAAAACTACTAAAAAAATATGATGGTAAATTCCCTGCCCGTGCCTTACAAGATAAGATTATCCAAAACCTCACCAACAAAGGGTTTTCCTACTCGGAAGCTAAAACAGCCTTTGATCAGCTGGATAACCAGGTAGAAGAGGAAACTGTTCAGGAACTAATTTTCAAAGAGTTAGACAAGCAATATCGGAAATATTCACGAAAGTATGAAGGATACGAACTCAAGCAGCGTTTAACCCAAGTTTTAGCACGAAAAGGTTATGATTTTTCGGATATAGCCAGCGCTCTCAGAGAATATCTTTAATTTTTTCATAAAAAAACTAAGAACTTTAAACAAAAATGTGATACAATAGTAAACGATAAACTTATAAATTGTAGAAAGTTGGTTAGTTATGAAACTTCCAAAAGAAGGCGACTTTATTACAATTCAAAGTTATAAGCATGATGGGAGTCTTCACCGCACTTGGCGAGACACCATGGTACTAAAAACAACAGAGAACGCTATTATCGGCGTCAATGACCATACACTCGTTACCGAGAGTGATGGCCGTCGTTGGGTGACTAGAGAACCGGCTATTGTTTACTTTCACAAGAAATATTGGTTTAATATAATCGCTATGATTCGTGATAATGGTATTTCCTACTACTGCAATATGGCAAGTCCTTACTATCTAGACGAAGAAGCTTTAAAATACATTGACTATGATTTGGATGTTAAAGTTTTTACAGATGGTGAGAAACGCCTCTTGGACGTTGAGGAATATGAACGACATAAGCGAAAAATGAAGTATTCTTCTGACTTAGACTATATTTTGAAAGAGCATGTCAAGATTCTTGTTGATTGGATTAACAATGAACGAGGCCCCTTCTCAGAAGCCTATGTCAATATTTGGTACAAACGCTACGTAGAACTAAAGAATCGGTAAAGTTGTCAAACTAGGGTATCTGCCCTAGTTTTTTTATAATCAAAAAAACCTGCCTAATGTGGCAGGTTTTCGTCTAAATATCTAACTTCGTAACAGTGAACTTGATATGAGAATAGTCTTTCTCGATATCCTTATCTACCATAAAGGCTGTTGCATCCTTCTTGACCTGTACCAAGTCAATATTTTGAGCTTGAGCTGCATAGACACAGCCACAGTAACATTGGCGATAGATATCATACTCTTCACACATTTCTACAGAGCGTTTATAGCCTTGATTTTTCTTAAAATCACTCGGAAGATAGTGAGTGGTGTAGATTTTCTGCACATCAATTCCAATACTGTTAATTGTTTGTGAATTTTTGTGAGGACTGATGGTTAGGGCTGAACCAAAGTAGTCAAATCCTAAATCCATAGCCACCTGCGCTGTCTTGTCCAAACGATAGTCAAAACAAACCTTACAACGGTCCCCACCTTCAGGTTCTTCTTCCAAACCTCGGACCAGTTTACGGTATTCATTGGGTTCATAAGGCGCTTCTAGGTATTGGACATGATTGCCAGTTCGTTCATTAAAATCACTGACAAACTTTTTAGTCACATAAGCACGCTTATGATATTCTGCCTTGGGATGGATATTGGAATTAGCAAAATAGATGGTCACATCCGCATACTTGGTCAAATACTCTAGAGTGTAAGTGCTACATGGAGCACAACAGACGTGCATGAGAATAGTTGGTCTCTCTTCATTTTTTTCCCAAACTTGGACCATTTTTTGCATGACACGGTCATAGTTGATCTTTTGATTGGAATTCATCTTGCTTAGAATTTCTTCTACATCAATCATGCTCTTCTCCTTTTCTTCTTGTTATTTTATCACAAGAATTCTCTTTGGGCAAATAGGGTTTCATGCTTTATTCAGTTATTAAGTCCTGATTTAATACCTTGCCCATTTTTGTCAGACCGATTATTAGGATAGGGCAGATTAAAAGCAAGATAAGACCTAGAACTAAAAAGACAGCTACAAGACCCCAACGATCAATCAACCAACCTGTCAGTGGGAAAATGACAATCATAGATAAACTAAAGAGCATAGAATTGATACTAAGCATAGTTGCTCTTACACTGGAAGGTAAATAGCCTTGTAAATCATTGAAATAGATTGGTTGATAAACTGCATAAAGTGTATCAGTTAAAAGATATACGAGAAGAAGAGCAAAGAGAGTTCTAAAAAATACCAATAGTAAGGCCAAGCCCGTTAGTGCAACAAGAGTCGGAAAAACTCGATTGCTATTCCATTTTTTACCGATTTGACTAGCTACATAAACTGCTATAAGATTTAAGCCACTACCAATCAGCATGACCAGCGATACCTGCCATCCTGCTAAGTCACTTACTTTCTGCTGATAGTAAAAGTAAAACATGCACATGAGTGTTCCGACTAGCTGATAAGTCATCATCCAATAAAAGAGTACTGGCTTTTCATGCCATTCTTTTCGAACTTGCAGGACAATCGTTTTAAAGGTTATGACTTCATTTTTCTCTCTCTTAGCCATTGGTTCTTTCATAAAATAAATCAAGATTATAGAAAGAAAAGATAATCCAATAGCAATGAGATAGGTCCAAGCCAATTCTCCGTGAATAAAGAAGCCTGCGATAACTGTACCTAGGGTTCGGGTGACTTCTGCCACACCAGACAAAAAGCTAGAAATCTGAAGATATCGATCCTTTTGACCCGCTTCTACCGCAGAATCATATAAGAAAGCGGTGCTGGTTCCCGAGTCAAAATTATAGGACCAAGCACTGACCATCATGGCAAGAGCATAGATCCAAAAATTCCCCTGACCAAACAAAATCAAGATAGAGGATACAATACTGGCCAAGCGAGCCAAATAGAGATTGGTCTTGTAGCTAAATCGATCGGCTAACATACCAGATGGGATTTCACATAAAAGACTTGTCCCATGAAAGATACTCTCTAATAGACCGATTTGCAGCAAGGAAAGACCATTCTGAATGAAAAATAAAATCCAAAAACTGGTAATTCCAAAATAAGATGTAAATTCCAGTCCTGCTAGGAGTGGAATGTTGCGTTTGTAAGTTCTTTTAAACATTGTTTTCTCTCTTTCAATATGTATTATGACTGTTTCTAAAAGACTTACATAGAATTGCTTACATTTTCTCCACCTCTTTCGTTTAAAGTAAAAACGCCAACTGGCGTTTTATATAGTTATTAAGGTTTGATACGGTGCAACATACGTGGGAAGGGAATAGCCTCACGGATGTGTTTTGTACCAGCTGCGAAGGTTACCATACGCTCGATACCGATACCAAATCCACCGTGTGGTACTGTACCGTATTTACGAAGGTCAAGGTAAAATTCATACTCTGTACGATCCATACCGAGTGATTCCATCTTCGCTACAAGGGCATCATAGTCTTCCTCACGCATTGAACCACCGATGATTTCTCCATAACCTTCTGGTGCGAGCAAGTCTGCACAAAGTACGCGATCTGGGTTACCAGGGACTGGCTTCATGTAGAAGGCCTTGATAGCTGCTGGGTAGTTCATGACAAAGGTTGGTACACCAAAGTGGTTTGAAATCCAAGTCTCGTGTGGTGAGCCGAAGTCATCTCCATGCTCGAGATGTTCATAGTCAGCGTCTTCATCGTTTTCATGCTCTTGCAAGAGATCAATGGCTTGATCGTAAGTGATGCGTTTGAATGGCTCTGCAATATAGCGTTTCAAGAGCTCTGTATCACGCTCCAATGTTTCCAAAGCTTGAGGTGCACGATCTAGAACGCCTTGAAGAAGAGCTTTGACATAAGCTTCTTGCAAGTCAAGTGACTCATCGTGGGTCAAGTATGAATACTCTGCATCCATCATCCAGAATTCAGTCAAGTGACGACGAGTTTTTGATTTTTCAGCACGGAATACTGGACCAAAGTCAAATACGCGACCAAGGGCCATAGCACCAGCTTCCAGATAAAGTTGACCTGATTGGCTCAAGTAAGCTGGTGTTCCAAAGTAGTCCGTTTCGAAAAGTTCTGTAGAATCTTCTGCAGCATTTCCTGAAAGAATTGGGCTATCAAACTTCATGAAGCCATTTTTATCAAAGAACTCATAAGTTGCATAGATAATAGCATTACGGATTTGCATGACAGCAACTTGTTTGCGTGAACGCAACCACAAGTGGCGGTTATCCATCAAGAAGTCTGTCCCGTGTTCTTTAGGAGTGATTGGATAATCTTGAGATTCACCGATAACTTCGATGTCTGTAATATCCAATTCATAACCAAATTTTGAGCGTTCGTCTTCTTTGACAATACCAGTCACAAACACTGATGTTTCTTGGCTTAGACGTTTGATGGTGTCAAATTTTTCAAGCCCCACTTCTTCTCCAAATTTTTCGATAAAGTTTGGTTTGAAAGCTACACCTTGGAAAAAGGCTGTTCCATCACGCAATTGCAAGAAGGCAATTTTCCCTTTTCCTGACTTGTTAGCAACCCATGCACCGATAGTCACTTCTTGACCAACGTAGTCTTTTACTTCGATAATTGTTACACGTTTTGTCATCATTTATCTTCCTTTATTCGTTTAACTTGTCCAAAGACATTATTACTCATTATTGTACCACAAATAATGGCTGATAGCTAGCTAGTTTGACAGAAATTCATAAGTTTTTAAAAATAAAAACCTCCGCTATTAAGACGGAGGTTAAGCTTCTTATCTTTCCATAAATTGGTGCAAACGACGAATGGCTTCTTTAAGTGTATCTAGGTCTGTCGCATAGCTGAGACGAACATTTTCTGGTGCTCCAAATCCAGCTCCTGTAATCAAGGCCAGACCAACTTCCTCAAGAATAGCCGTTGTAAATGCCGTTACGTCTGTATAGCCTTTCATCTCCATAGCTTTTTTAACATTTGGGAAGAGGTAGAAAGCTCCTTGCGGTTTGACAACCTCAAAGCCAGGGACTTCACATAAGAGTGGATAGATGGTATTCAAACGTTCTTCAAAAGCTTGGCGCATGGTTTCTACAGAGTCTTGCGGTCCAGTTAGCGCTTCAATCGTTGCATATTGAGATACAGCTGTTAGGTTAGAAGTTGTTTGACCAGTCAATTTGCTCATAGCAGCAATAATTTCTGGATTACCTACTGCATAACCAACACGCCAACCAGTCATAGCGTATGCCTTAGACACTCCATTGATGACAATGGTTTGTTTGCGAATAGCTTCTGATAGACTAGAGATTGGGACGAACTCATTCCCATTATAGACCAAACGACCATAAATATCATCGGCCAGGATGAGAATATCATGTTCAATAGCCCAATTTCCAATGGCCAAGAGTTCCTCACGAGAATAGATCATCCCAGTCGGATTAGATGGTGAGTTTAGTACCAAGACTTTAGTCTTATCTGTGCGAGCTGCTTCTAATTGCTCCACAGTTACTTTAAAGTGATTGTCTTCCTTGGCTTGGACAAAGACTGGAACACCACCAGCCATTTTAACCTGGTCCCCATAGCTGACCCAGTAAGGTGTTGGAATGATAACCTCATCACATGGATTAATCACAGCCATAAAGAAAGTATAAAGGGAGAACTTGGCACCTGTAGCAAAAGTGACTTCATTTGCTGCCACAGAATAGCCATAATAACGTTCAAAATAAGTATTAACTGCTGCCTTTAATTCAGGTAAACCTGAAGCTACTGTATAAAAAGAAGCACGTCCATCTCGAATGGCTGCAACAGCGGCATCTTGAATATTTTCAGGAGTATGAAAATCGGGCTGACCTAAAGTTAAGAAAAGAACATCTTTTCCTTCAGCTTTTAACTTCTTTGCTCGTGCATCACTAGCCAGAGTGACACTTTCTTCCATTTCTAAGACACGTTTGGATAAGTTCATTGTTTCTCCTTTTCGACTAAGGCACCAGATTCAAAACCTACCAGATAATAGTCTCCTCCAGACTTGATTTCCCAGACAGGCTTATCAGCGTACCGTCCAAAAGTAATCTTGTCGATCTCAGTTGCTCCTTTTTCTCTGACAACTGCTTCTGCTTTTTCTTGAGAAGTACCATTTTCTAGTTGATATACGTAAATAATATTGCTACTTTTCTCTACTAAGACAGCAACTGGTTTCTGGTTCTTATCTTGACCAAGAATACTATAATAGCTTTCTAAACCATTGAAGATATCAACCTGGCTAACCGTTTCTAGATTTGCATATTGCTTAGCAAGTTTTTCACCTTCCACCTTTGCAGTTTGATAAGGCTTTATGCTGAGCCATACCAAAAAAAGAAAGGATGAAGTGATGACTAAAGTTAACAAAGTTATACCAATAATGTACTGAGATAATAGGGAATTTTTTTCTTTTTTCTGTCTCTTTTTCACTCGTCTATTTTACCATCTATCCTAGTGAATTACAAGTGAATTAAGGGGGAGATTCTTGAACTCTAACCTACTTTCAGACATTCAAATATAAGCTCCAACTATTGAGCTATAGGCTTTTCTTTATCTACAATCTCATGATTGATACTTCAAATTTTATACTTTTTTATATTCTGAGCAAATTTCTTGCAAATGACTTTGTTTTGTTGTAACATATATTGTAACAACAGAGTAATTCTGATTTAAATTTAAAGGAGACTCCCTATGTCTAAAAAAGTATTATTTATCGTTGGTTCACTTCGTGAAAGTTCTTTCAATCACCAAATGGCACTGGAAGCAGAAAAAGCTCTTGTAGGAAAAGCTGAAGTTAGCTATCTTGACTACTCCGCAATTCCTCTATTTAGCCAAGATCTTGAAGTTCCAACTCTTCCAGCTGTTGCAGCTGCACGTGAGGCGGTTCAAGCAGCTGATGCTATCTGGATCTTTTCTCCAGTATATAACTTCTCAATTCCAGGAACTGTAAAAAACTTACTAGATTGGCTTTCACGTGCTATCGACTTGTCTGACACTCGTGGAGCATCTGCTCTTCAAGATAAAATTGTTACAGTATCTTCTGTAGCTAATGCGGGTCATGACCAACTCTTTGCAATCTATAAAGACCTTCTACCATTTATCCGTACACAGGTTGTTGGTGAATTTACTGCAGCTCGTGTCAATGATTCTGCCTGGGCAGATGGTCAATTAGTCCTCGAAGATAGCGTTGCTGCTTCTCTAGAAAAGCAAGCTGAAGATTTACTTCAAGCTATTCAATAATAAAAAGGATAGTAGAAAATCTCATTTCTACTATCTTTTTGTTTATTCAACAAATTCTCCGATCATACTATGTTTTAATGGCAAACTACACATTACCAAAAGGAAGATGAAGGAGGACTGAATCCAAAAGAGGGCCAAATCAAAAATTCCATGCACAGCAACTACTGTTAAGAATGAAAGATAAAGACCAACAATCGGACGCTTGCTCGGCTCCTGACTCATATCAATTAATTTTCGGATTGGGTCTGAAGAAGCAATCCCTAATAATACCGTTCCTACCACACCGTAACTCAATATCGTATCAATGTATATACTATGAGCATGTTCGTGATAAGGAGCAAAAATACGAGGATAAGAGTGCATATAGGTTAGAGGCCCCTCACCCCAGAAGGGATTTTGTTTGAATAAGGTCATACCTGCATTCCAGATCGACACTCGTTCTTCCATAGACGAATCGAGCGTTCCCATTCGAACTCCCAAATCACTGGAGAAGAGAAAGGCAAGACCAACAGCAAAGACTCCAATACTAAGCCAGAAGGCACGCCAGTTCTTAATGGTTGTGAAAAGATAAATAATCGCACCAAAGATAATGGCTGGGAATGCTGTTCTATTTTGGGTGAAATTTAATCCAAACAAATTCGCAAAAATTGCAATCACTGAGAAAATTCTCAACCATCTCAATTTAGTTGTACTGATTAAGTAAAATCCAATCATAATACAGAAGCAACAGATAATTCCATAGTAATTAGGATTAAAGAAGGCTACTTCTGCTCGGTTCTGATGCCAGACCTGCATCTTAGGGGATAAGAAAGTATAATCAAATTTCTTTACAATTTGAAAATGCTCTAAGGCTGCAAAAACTGATGCTAGCATGCTGAGCGACAAGATTCCCTGCAACATGAACCTAAAAAACTTTGGTGTGAGATGCGCCTGATAATAGTAAAAGAATATGGCAAAGAGGAACATTGCTAGGGTTGCTACCATTCCCATTAGGTTTTGAGCTAATAGAGAAACGCCTCCACTATACGCAATAAATAAGAGTAATACAAAATGATTGGATAGATGCTTTAAAATTTCCTTCATCTCTCCAGTAATAACCAAACCTATTAGATAAGAGATGAATATAATTAAGAAAAGGTAAAATGGTAAAAAGATACTGAGAATGACTCCCAGTAAGATTAATTCTCTCTTCGAGAACCCCTTTAACTTTTCGATGATACCTATTGATTTCACAACAGATCCTTTCTCTCTGAATCCTAAAACTCAGATTTACATAAACTATTTAAATATTTTACCACTTTTCAAATGATTTGAAAACTACTAACTCTAGAGACATACAACTAAAATATAGGTAAAATAATTTGTTTTCTAGATATTCCATCCAAAGTTCTAATACGACTACGAAAATATGATAAAATAAAAGCAGGTATTCAAGAAAGGGCTGAACATGAAATCTTATCAACAAGTTTACAATATACTAGTTACTGAAACAGATTACTTAAGTGGAGAAAAAATTGCTGAGAGATTAAATATTTCCCGTACTGCAGTGTGGAAAGCCATCCAACGCCTCCAACAAGAGGGGCTAATCATTAACAGCATTAAGAACCGTGGTTATAAACTTCTTCAAGGCGACCTTATCTTGCCACAAGAAATAGAAGCCAAGAGTCCGATTACTGTTCAGTTCAAACCCGTCACCAAATCAACTCAAACCGATGCTAAAGAAGCCGTAGAAGCAGATAGCACTGGTGATACTCTCTACCTCTCAACTAGTCAAACAGCTGGGCGTGGTCGCTTCCATCGCCCCTACTTTTCCCCTCCCCAAGGAGGAATCTATATGTCCCTCCATATCAAACCTAATCTCCCTTATGACCAGTTACCTCCATATACACTCCTAGTTGCAGGAGCTATCTACAAAGCAATTAAAAATTTAACCATGATAGATGTCAGTATCAAGTGGGTAAATGATATTTATTTTAATAATAAAAAGATTGCCGGTATTTTGACAGAAGCTGTCACTTCTATAGAAACTGGGCTGGTTACAGATATCATCATTGGTGTTGGGCTAAACTTTTCTATCAAGGATTTCCCAAAAGACCTAAGAGAAAAAGCAGGAAGTCTATTTCAAAACAGAACTCCCATCACACGAAATGAACTGATTGCTGAAATCTGGAGATGTTTCTACGAAACCAATTCCGATGAACTGCTTCATCTTTACAAGACTAACTCTCTAGTCCTTGGTAAAGATATTCGTTTTAAACAAGGAGAAGAAATACTCTCTGGTAAAGCAACTAGTATCTCAGATAAAGGTGAACTCCATGTAGAGCTAACTAGTGGTAAAAAAATATGGCTCAACAGTGGAGAAATCTCCCTAACCAAATGGTAAATTGTTTTTCAAAAACAAAAAATCGACCTTAAAGGAAGGTCGATTTTTCATATATCTGTTTATTTCAAATGCTCAACATCACGTGCAATCACAAGTTCTTCATCAGTCGGAATAACAAGTACACGGACTTTAGCTGCAGCTGTTGAGATATCTCCAGTCACACCAAAGACATTTTTCTCTGGATCTACATCACAGCCAAACCATGAGAGTCCCTCGATAACATCTTTACGTACTAATGCAGAATTTTCACCAACTCCTGCAGTAAAGATAATAGCGTCTGCACCATTAAGAACTGCAAAGTATTGACCGATATGTTTTTGAATGCGATCCACATACATTTCGTGAGCTAAGATCGCATCTTTGTCACCAGCTTCAACGCCAGCTTCTACATCACGCATATCACTAGATTTACCAAAAATACCTTGTAAACCTGACTCACGGTTCAAAACATTGATCATGTCTTCAGGTGTATTAAAATCATTTGTATGTTCCATAAGGTAAGGAATGATAGCTGGATCGATATCACCAGTTCTTGTTCCCATCATCACACCTGCAAGTGGAGTGAATCCCATAGATGTATCAACAGATTTTCCACCCTTAACC
This sequence comes from Streptococcus sp. SM5, assembly GCF_027497975.1. Lineage (NCBI taxonomy): Bacteria > Bacillati > Bacillota > Bacilli > Lactobacillales > Streptococcaceae > Streptococcus > Streptococcus sp. SM5. The sequence goes on from NZ_JAJNSC010000004.1 coordinate 16,958, forward strand.
GCAGTAATAGAACCACCGTTACCGATATGACATGTGATTAATTTTAATTCTTCTAGAGGACGTCCCAACAGTTTTGCTGCTTCTTGAGCTACGAATTGGTGGCTAGTTCCGTGAGCACCATATTTTCGAACTTTATTTTCTGTGTAATATTTAGTTGGTAGTGGGTAGCGGTAAGCTTTCTCAGGCATAGTTGAGTGGAATGATGTATCAAAAACAGCAACACTAGTTACGTTTGGTAACAGTTCCTTGAAGGCGCGAATTCCGGCTACGTTAGCTGGAGTATGCAATGGCGCAAGTAGACCTAACTCTTCGATTTGAGCCAAAACATCACCTTCTACTACTACAGAGTCTGTAAAGACTTCACCACCAGCAACAACACGGTGTCCAACCCCTGTGATTTCATCGTAAGATTTGATAATATCAAAACGGATTAAGTCATCAAGCAAAATTTTAACAGCAACAGTATGATTTTCAATATCAGTGATTTCTTTTTCAGCACGACCATCGAATTTAACTGTTGAGATAGAATCCTTCAAACCAATGCGTTCAATTAAACCTTTAGCAAGAACCTGTTCTTCTGGCATTTGATACAGTTGCCATTTCAAACTTGAGCTACCGGCATTAATTGCAATTGTTTTAGACATAATTTTTCCCCTTTTTAAGCGTTTTCAACTATTATATCAAATCTCAGTTCAAATTTCATGAATATTGACTCCAAATTTGAAACTTTTCTTTAAAGTCTGCTAATTCCTGAGAATCACGTAGATTACTTAGTGGATACACGAAAGGTTCTACAGCTGTTGAGCCTTTCTTTTGCAGAACAAAAATAGCCTTTGAATTGCTACCTTGACTAAAGAGATTTTCTGGTAAGGTAATCATGGCAACAAGTTGAGCATTCTTTTTCAACCACAATTTTAAAAGATCGCTTTGAGGACTGGACAGAAGATTGCTTGGAGCTAGAAAAATTGCAAAACCTCCATTTTTTAGGTACTTAAGCGATTGTTCCATCAATAAATGGTGAGCGTAAGTATGTTCGTCTGACGCCGCAACTTCATAACGTGAGGCAACTTGATCATCTGGGTAGTAACCGATAGGTAAATCACTAACAATGATATCACTTTCCTTTAAAATTTGTGGTCTCACCGCATCCCCCTGAGCATAAACAGCTGGAAGACCGATTACCTCTGTAATACTAGCAGCCAAATCAATTAAAAGATCATCAATTTCGACTCCTAAATAATCAACTTTTTTATCCAGCGAGGTCAAAAAACTTGCACCCAATATCCCCATACCAGATCCTAATTCTAACAGATTTAATTCTTGGCCTGGCCATAGTTCCTCAATTATAAAAATAAGCAATAGGGCTACTGTATCCGGTGTAAACTGATGATTTGCTTGAAGGGGTTCTGTCTGAGCAGCTTTCATCAAGAGAAATTGATAGGTTCTAAGCCACTCCTCTTTTCTCAGAGCCAATCTCTTTAAAGATTTGTTATTATCCTTAACAACCTGAAGATTAGTTTGCCCATCTAGATAGATGCTATTTTGCTCAATCAAGGCATCGTAAAAATTTGTTGCCAAATCATTTTGAATGATTTGAATGTTCTCTAATAAGTAGGTATATGCTTGTTCAATTTTTTCAAAATCCATATTCCTATCTTATCAAAAATGCTCCTTTTTTTCCATTCTTCCTTATTAGAAAAAAATTAAAAAGCCACAAGAATCCTTCTTGTGGCTCTGCATTATTTTTTATTCTTCTTCATCTTCGGCATCTTCGGCATCTTCGTCGTCTTCTTCAACGAGTTCGACATCTTCTCCAAGATCATCTGGTGCGATTTCGTTAATCTCAGCATCGTAAGCTTCTACTTCGTTTTTCTCATCATCTGGATTTTCATCATCATAAGAAAGTGCTGGATCTTCTTCGTAGGCATCCTCATCTTCTGGATCATCTGCACTATAATCAATGGCATCTGCATCACCATCCATAAAGGCATTGACACGTTTTTTCTTAGCCTTAGGTGCCACTTCTTCATCATCGCTTTCTTCTAGGGCAATGATTTCCTCATCGATTTCGTCAACTCCATACCAAGAACGAAGTCCCCATTTGTTATCTCCGAGAGAGATGAAGCTTCCGTCAAAGTTCAACTCTGTATAGAACAAAGGTAGAGCTTCACGAATATCGCTATTAGAGGTACCCAGATAGTTTTGGATTTCGTTGACTAAATCGCTAAAATGCATCTCGTGATCACGACCACGTTGTTCCAAGATGGCACGAGCCACCTCAATCATAGATAGTTCACTTTTTTCTTGCCCAGCAAATACTTCTAATTCCAAAGCGTTTCTCCTCAATTTTACTACTATTACCAGAGCAAACAAACTCTGGTCTCATTTTATCATGTACTCTTTATTGTACGATAATTTTCCTTATTAGTCAAAGGTTTAGAAAAAATTAATGTGAAATATTTTAGCTACTTTAAAGACCTGTAAGCTACACTCACAGGTCTGATACTTTATTTATAGCTTAAAGCTCGTTTGAAGGTTTTCCAGATGCCTAAATCATCCGTTTGAAGGACTAGACTAGCATAGATTCTTCCGATAAAGGCTGTTCCAACTACTGCAAAAATAACAGTTATGCCAAGGGAAATCCAAGATTCTAAACCATTAGCGTAACCATTAATGGCTCTAAAAGGCATAAAGAAGGTAGAAATAAAGGGAATATAGGATCCAATTTTCAAAATCAGATTGTCTCCTGAAGCACCTAGGGCGGTTACTCCAACGAACCCTCCTATAATCAAGAGCATCAAAGGCGACAAGGCCTTACCTGCATCCTCAGGACGAGAAACCATAGAACCTAGGAAGGCTGCTAAAACTACGTACATAAAGAGACTGACCAAGACAAACAACAAGGTATTGACCGAAAAGGCTTCTCCCAAATGGTTTAGAACACCTGAATTAGCCATGAATGGCATATCTTTAAAGAAGAAAATAGCTCCTAGTCCACCAAAAACGTAAATGCCGATATGAGTCAATATTACAAAAAGCAAGGCAATCATACGTGCATAGAAATAATGACTGGCACGAATGCTTGAGAAAACTACCTCCATGATTTTAGTACCTTTTTCACTAGCCACTTCTTGAGCAGTGACACTGGCATAAGTTATTAAAATCATATAAAGGAAGAATCCAAGTCCAGCTGCTGCAATGGTTTGGACCATCTTTTTGTTCTCTTTGGCTTCATCAATTTGCTCTGTAAATTGAACAGTTTGTGCCAAACGTTGTTCCTGTTCCTGAGACAAATTTGCTTCCGAGCGATTAAGTTGGTATTGGAGCTCATTCAACTTAGTTGTCACGGCTAACTTAATACCACTTTCTAATGAAGTCTCACCATGATAGGTTGCCTTAAGCACACTATCCTCCTTATCAATAATCAAATAACCCTTGATTTCTTCATCTTTGATAGCTGCCTGAGCACTGGCTTCATCCTTATAATCAAAGTTGATTCCATTGGTCCCCTTTAATCCTTCCGTCACTGCTGAAACCGAACTAATCACTGCAATCTTATTATTTTGAGCCAAAGAAGACCCTTGCAGATACCCGATACCTCCTGAAAGTCCAAGGAACAAGAAAGGCGAAATAACCATGAAAAAGAAACTCCAAGATTTGACGTGTCGCAAATAAGTTTCTTTAATAACTACCCACATATTTTTCATACTTCCACCCCTGATTCTAGTTTAAAGATTTCATCGATTGTTGGAGCTTGCTGGTCGAAGGTCGCAATATAGTGTCCTTGGGTTAAGATCTCAAAGAGCTCCTGTCCAACATTTTCATCATCTAGAATGAGCTTCCAAGTCCCCTGCTTGGTCAAGCTAGCATGAGTGACATGAGGAAGTCTTTCCAATTCTTCCTGACTCTTTTCACTTGCAACGAAGAGTCGCGTTTTTCCGTATTGATTGCGGACATCTTGAACTGGTCCATGCAGAACCACACGCCCATCGCGAATCATAAGAATATCATCACATAGCTCTTCGACATTGGTCATGACATGATCTGAAAAAATGATAATCGCTCCACGCTCTTTTTCTTTTAAGATAACGCGTTTGAGTAGTTCGGTATTGACAGGATCTAGGCCACTAAAAGGTTCATCTAGAATGATCAGATCTGGTTCATGCATTAAAGTAATGATCAGTTGAATCTTTTGTTGATTTCCTTTTGAGAGACTCTTAATCTTGTCTGTCAATTTTCCTTTGACTTCCAGTTTCTCCATCCATTGAGGGAGTTTTTCTTTGACTTCTTTAGCGTTCATTCCTTTTAACATTGCTAGGTAACGAACCTGCTCTAGAACTGTTAACTTAGGCATGAGACTACGTTCTTCAGGTAAATAACCAATCTGAGCATAGGTTTCCTGCTCAATTTCTTGCCCATTAAGCCTAATCTCACCCTGATAATCCAAAAATTTTAATATACTATGAAAAATGGTCGTCTTCCCAGCTCCATTTTTTCCAACTAGACCTAAAATTCGTCCAGGTTGAGCTTGAAAGTCAACACCAAACAAGACTTGTTTGGGACCAAAACTTTTTTCAAGATTGCGGATTTCTAACATGATCCACCTCCTATTGTTTCTACACTCATTATACTCCTTTTTTTGGGCATTACAAGGATTTATGTACATTTTTAAATCTTGGTTTTAAATAAAGATATTTACTGGATTGAGAATTTATTTGCTCTTCCCCAAATATCTTATTCCTCCAGTTTTTAAGTGATAAATATATTGTACTCATTTCTTGATAAATTCGTTGACAATGTCCTGAATTGTTACTAGAAATCTTCATCATCTTGTAGCTTATCGAACTTTTTTGTGATATATTTATGATAGAAAAAGGATTATCATAGACAAGGAATTTGATATGAAAAAAAGACTTAAACTCGAGCCAAACAACAATAACTTAATCATTTGGGAAGCTGAACAGCCAAAAGCCGTTCTTCAGCTTGTACATGGCATGGTAGAGTACGTGGAACGATATGAAGAATTTGCTCTAGTCATGAATAAAGAAGGTTTTACTGTTATCGGCCATGATCATCTCGGCCATGGTTTTACTGCTCAAAATCCAAGTCAACTCGGAGTCTTTCCTGAATCTCCCGAGGAACTCATCGATGATATTGAAAGAGTGACCTCTTTTATTCAAGAAAGCTATCCAAAACTTCCAATCGTCCTTCTAGGGCATTCTATGGGTTCTCTTATGTGTCGCTATTATGTAGCTAAACGAAAACCACCTATCAATGCCTTGATTATCATGGCGACTGGTCAACAACCTCAGTTTCTAACTCGGTTTGCTCTCATCCTAACAGAATGCATCCGACTTATAAAAGGGAATAAACACCGTAGTAAACTCTTGACTTATCTATCAACTGATAGCTTTAATCGAAGTATTAAGAATCCGAAAACATCTGTAGATTGGCTCTCAAAAAATGAAGAATCCAACCAAGCTTATCTGAAGGATCCATTCTGTCAATTCATACCTACTATTCCCATGTACAAAGCCATTTTTTACTTTTCTAACCAAGTAGCGAGTAAACAAGTGATCGATGAGATTCCAACCCAACTCCCAATTCTCGTGATTTCAGGACAAGAAGACCCTCTGGGCGAAAATGGTAAAGGTATCGAGAGATTTGTAAAACTCCTAAAGGCTTCACATTCGAAAGTCAGCCTTCGATTAGTTGAAGAGGCTCGTCACGAAATTCTAAACGAGATCAATCGACAAGATACTTACCACTTCTTAGCTGATTGGATGACAAAAAACATGGATGGCTAGCCCGCTTTTAGCAGTATTAAATAGGACTTAATTTCTCCACCAAGTTGATTAAATCATCAAGTTAAAACTTGATGATTTTTTGTACTAAAAAATCCATCCTTAGGGATGGATTTTAATCTGTTAACGCACTTCTGCATTCACTTTTTCTTCGAGTGATGCTTGGATTTTTTCCATGTAGCGTGTGACCTCTTCGTCTGTCAAGCTATCTTCTGGATTTTGGAAGGTCAAGCTATAAGCCATTGATTTCATTCCGATACCCAGTTTTTCACCGGAGAAGACATCAAAGAGTTTGATGTCTGTCAAACGTTTCACGCCCGCAGCTTGAATGGCATCAACCACTTCTTGGTGAGTCACTTCTGCCTTGAGGAGAAGGGCGATATCTCGGCTGACTGCTGGGAACTTCGTAATTTCCACAAATGGGCTAACTGGTTGAAGGGCTGCCTCAATAGCTGAAAGGTTAAGCTCAGCTACATAAGTCTCTGGAATATCGTAAGCCTTAGCCGTCACAGGGTGCACTTGACCGAGGAAACCGACTACTTGGTCACCGAGAGAGATCAAGGCTGTACGTCCTGGGTGAAGGCTAGCGATTTCAGAGGTTGCTGTATAAGTCACTTCAAGACCCAAACGAGCAAAGAGGGCTTCAAGGATTCCCTTAGCATAGAAGAAATCAACTGGAACTGCTGCTGTTTGGAAGTCTTTTTCAGCGACTAAACCTGTCAAGGCAAAGGCAAAGCTGTTGATTTCATTTGGCAATTCTTCTTTTGGATTACCAGTTTGCTCGAAGACTTTTCCAATCTCATAAAGAGCCAAGTTTTTATTCTTACGTGCTACGTTGTAGGCAACTGTATCAAGGATACCTGAAACCATATTTTGGCGGAGAACTGAACGGTCCACAGTCATTGGCCACATGAGCTCTGTTAAGTTGCTTGGCTGAATCGTAAATTCAACGGCTTTTTCAGGAGTTGTAAGAGCGTAGGTAATGATTTCTGTCAATCCAGCCCCTTCAGCAATGGTACGAACCTGACGACGCAATTTTTGAGTCGCAGTCAACTCACCTGCTGTCCCATCGTCTTTTGGAAGACTGGTTGGCAAGCGGTCATAACCATAGATACGTGCGATTTCTTCAAAAAGATCCGCTTCGATAGTGATATCCCAACGGCGACGAGGAACGCTCACTGTAAAGCTTTCTGCATTTCCAGAAAGGCCAAAACCAAGGCGACGGAAGACATCTTCAATATCTGCGTAGGAAAGCTCTGTACCGAGGACACGGTTGACATCAGCAAGAGTTGAAGAAACTTCTACATCAGAAGTATCAAGCTTGCCTGCTGAAACAATACCTTTACGAACGGTTGCACCTGCAAACTCTGCAATCATGCTTGCTGCCGCATCAAGGGCTTCATTGACAGTTGCCACGTTGATGCCTTTCTCAAAGCGAGAAGAAGATTCTGAACGAAGGTTGAGGCGACCGCTAGTCTTACGGATCGATTTACCATTGAAGACAGCAGCTTCAAGGACTACACGACTAGACTTTTCAGAGATTTCTGTAGCCTGACCACCCATGACACCTGCAAGGGCTACTGCTTTGTCAGCAACTGTAATCACGAGGTCATTTGTTTCCAACTCACGCTCTTCCCCGTCCAAGGTTACTAATTTTTCACCAGCACGAGCTTCACGCACACGGATGTCAGTCCCTTCAAAGGTATCCAAGTCAAAGGCATGCATTGGTTGACCAAAGTAAAGCAAGATATAGTTGGTCACGTCGACGACATTATTAATCGGACGGATGCCTTCGTTCATGAGGAGGTTTTGCAACCATTGCGGACTTGGTGCAATCGTCACATTGTCCAAGATACGGGCAGCATAGTAAGGCGCCTTGTCTGTATCAATGCTGACAGAAAGAGCATCGGCTACAGCTTGGTCTGTTTCTGAAAGAGCAAATTCTTTAAAGTTAACTGACTTGTCATAAATCGCTGCTACTTCATACGCTACCCCACGCATAGAAAGAGCGTCTGCACGGTTTGGAGTGATAGAAAGTTCGATGATTTCATCATCCAAGTCTAGGTAGGAGAAGACTTCATCCCCTGGAACAGCATCTTGAGGCAAGATTTGGATCCCATCTGCAAATTCCTTAGGCACAACTGAGTCAGAAATTCCCAACTCACCAAGTGAGCAGATCATTCCGAGAGATTCCAAACCACGGATTTTCCCTTTTTTGATCTTGTAGTTGTCCGCGATGCGAGCACCTGGAAGAGCTACCATGACCTTGATGCCTGCGCGCACATTTGGTGCTCCACAGACGATTTGACGGGCTTCTTCTTCACCTACATTGACTTGGCAGACATGCAAGTGTGTTTCTGGTACATCTTCACAAGACAAGACTTCTCCGACGACAATTTTTGAGAGACCAGCAGCTGGTGATTCGACACCTTCTACTTCAATCCCTGTGGTTGACATTTTTTCAGCCAACTCCTCTGATGGTACATCAATGTCCACCAATTCTTTTAACCATTTATAAGATACTAACATAATTCTGAGCATAAGATCCCAATCAGCGAGATCTTTTCAATTCCTTTCTTTTTCTTCGAGTCAGTCGTTCCTATTGCTACACTATAAAAAATGAGGACGACTTGTAGGATTGTGTTTAGGTTTCAATCTTATTTAAACTGTTCTGAGAAGCGGACATCGCCTTGGTAGAAACCACGGATATCGTTGATTCCGTAGCGAAGCATAGCAACACGCTCTTGACCAAGACCAAAGGCAAAGCCAGAGTATACAGTTGCATCGATACCACTCATCTCAAGGACACGTGGGTGAACCATACCGGCACCCATAATCTCGATCCAACCAGTTTTCTTACATACGTTACAGCCGTCTCCTCCACATTTGAAGCATGAAACATCAACCTCAACAGAAGGCTCTGTGAATGGGAAATAAGATGGACGCAAACGGATTTGGCGCTCTTCACCAAACATCTTTTGCACAATCAACTGAAGAGTTCCTTGAAGATCCGCCATAGAAATATTCTTCCCGACAACCAATCCTTCGATTTGGTGGAATTGGTGACTGTGGGTCGCATCATCCGTATCACGACGGAATACACGTCCTGGTGAGATCATCTTCAAAGGACCTTTTGAAAAATCATGGGCATCCATGGCACGCGCCTGAACTGGAGACGTGTGAGTACGAAGCAAGATTTCTTCTGTGATATAGAAAGTGTCCTGCATATCACGAGCTGGGTGATCCTTTGGAAGGTTCATACGTTCAAAGTTATAGTAGTCTTGTTCAACTTCAAATCCATCCACTACTTGGTAACCCATTCCGATGAAGATATCTTCGATTTCTTCACTAGTTTGTGTGAGGACGTGACGGTGACCAGTCGCAACTGGGCGACCTGGAAGCGTAACATCGATGCTCTCACTTGCTAGTTGAGCTTCTACTTTCTTTTCTTCCAAGAGCTTAGCCGTTTCTTCAAAAGCAGCTGTTAAGACATCACGAGCCTCATTTACGTGTTTTCCAATAACTGGTCGCATTTTAGCTGATACGTCCTTCATCCCTTTAAGGATTTCAGTCAGTGACCCTTTTTTTCCAAGGACTGAGACACGCAATTCTTGCATCTCTTTTTCATTTTCAGCAGTAATCTGCTTCAAGCTAGCTAGCGTTTCTTCACGAAGCGCTTTTAATTGTTCTTCAATAGTTGACATAATTCCTCCATCAGTCTCTCATAGATAAAAAGAAAACCACATGCCAAAAACTCCACTCGGAGCGTTGACACGCGGTACCATCCGTTTTCATCTGACAAGTCAGACCTTTATTTCTGAATCCATAGGCAAGTGAATTCACCCAGCTTTCATATAGAGAACTTTCAGTCACGGCTCTCCTCCCTGATATACTTTCCCTGAGATACTAGTCTTGCAGATTCCTATTTAATTATTATTCATTTTATCAAATTTCAAGCATTCTTGCAAGATATTTTGCGACTAATCAACATAGTCCCCACCTTCAAAGCCGTAATACTCTTCCAAGCTGAGACCACTTGCTGCGATTTCTTTGGCTTCTTTTCCGACGTAGCGAAGATGCCATTCCTCAGCCATATAGCCTGTTTCTTTTTCCTTACCTTTGAGATAGCGAACCACAAAACCATAGTCTGCAGCATGATCTAAGAGCCATTGGGCTGCTTTTTCTTCTGTCACTAGGTCTCCATCTGTACCGATAAGGTCAAAAGCAAGACCAGTTTGGTGTTCACTATAACCAGGTCTTGCAGAATAGCGATCTGCCGCTGCCTTGCCATCTTGATTTACATAGTTTTGATAAAGTTGAGTTTGAGTTTCATAACTTCTGAAACCACTATATTGGTCACTGATTGGGAAACCAGCTTCTTTCATAGCAGCAATCAGTTTCAATAACTCCTCTTTAGCTATTGGATTTTCACCAGGGTTATAGTCTTTAGACAAGGGATAGTGTTTATTAGCGATGACAATCTCATCGTACTTCCCTTGAATACTGTAGTAGCCCCCTTTATTGACTACTTCTGCCTTCTTCTGACTAGCTTCCTGAGACTTACTTCCGACTGTGCCTTCTTGGATTGTTTTTTCTTCAATTGCAGCAGTCGTTTCTGAATTTGCTGTTTTTTCTTGCGAACAAGCTGCCAAACTTAAAACTAATAAGCCTGACAAAATAAGATATCTTTTCTTCATCTTTAATCCTTTCGTTCTACTATCTGGTTTAAAGTTTCTGATAATGTCGCAATCAAGTTTTCCAGTCTCCGATCTTTAACGTGATATTCCTCTGCAATCATTTCTTCCCAAGGAACCCACCAGACTGGACCACGACCATTAAGACCGTGTCCCTTCATATCACCCTCTCGTCTAGGGAAAATATGCCAGTGAACATGAGCGTCTCCATTTCCCAACAACTCTACATTCATCTTTTCAGCAGAAAAAGCCTTAAAGACAGCTTCCTGAACCAGACTCATTTCCTCTAAAAAGCGGAGTTTGACAGTTGGATGTAGATGATGTAATTCTGTAACATGTTCCTTGGCTAAGAAGAGAGTATAGCCTTCAAAATACTGGTGGTCACCAATCACAACATATCCTGTTTCCAGTTCTTTTACAAAGTAGGGATTTTCCCCTGACTTAATCCATTCAATTCGTTGACAAATCAGGCACATCCTAGTCCACCAACTCACTCTTGAGATAAGCATCTACCATACGCTCAGTAGCCACTACAGAATCAATGTGAGTACGCTCGTATGAGTGACTGGACTCAATACCAGCTCCTAGAAGAGCGTGCTTGACCTCTGCTCCAGCTGACATTGCTGCAGAAGCATCTGAACCGTAAAATGGATAGATGTCTAATTTAAACGGGATGTCTTGGTCTTTTGCTAGGGCAACCAGATGTTGACGAAATTCATAGTGATAAGGGCCTGAAGCATCTTTGACACAAATAGACACTGTGTACTCATCCGTCTGCTGGTCATCTCCCATTGCTCCCATATCTACTGCTAGATATTCGACAACCTGACTAGGGATGTTTGAGTTAGCACCATGCCCCACTTCTTCAAAGACCGAGAAGGCAAAATGCGTAGTAACTGGAAGTTCAATTCCTTCTTCTTTGTAGACTTTGAGCAGATTGAGAAGAATAGCCGCACTGACTTTATCATCCAAATGACGAGACTTGATAAAGCCTGTCTCTGTCACGACAGTTCGGGGATCAAAGCTGATAAAATCACCAACCTCAATACCAAGTGCGCGTGTTTCTTTTTCATTGGTCACTTTCTCATCCAAACGCACTTCCATATTGTCCTGCGTGCGTTCAGCAGTGCCAGCGTCCTTGTATACATGACAAGAAGTCTGGTGGATCAAAATAGTACCTGAAACAGTCTTACCTGTACTGGCCACATGGACCGTACAGTTTTCGCCTTCAATCATGTTCCAAGGGTAGCCACCAATACGGTCCATTTTGAGACGACCGTCTGGCTTAACAGCGCGAACGATAGCCCCCAAGGTATCCACATGGGCAGTTACATAACGCTGTTTGTCATCATTTTTACCTTTAACAGTAACGTTGACACCACCTTTGGCAGTACGGATTGGTTGATAACCTAGTTTTTCAAGAGTCTCAACTAAATAATTCGTAATCTCACGTGTAAAACCAGTTGGTGATGCGATAGCAGTTAGTTCTTTAATATATTCTACAGTTTGATTCATTTCTTCACCTCTTCCTAATATTATATCACTTTTCCCTTTTTAGGTTGAGCAAAAATGAAAAACTTAGATAATTTGATTGCAAAATTAAGCTGTGATATAATGAAGTTAGTTCTTAATTATGAAAGGAAAAGACATGAACAAATATTTTATAATGACTCTTTGTGTAGCTTTACCATTAGCTATCTTGTTGGGATGTTCAAAACAATCATCATCTTCATCAACTAGCTCAGCAAAAAGTGAAACTACACAGGTAGACTCTACTAGCCAACAAACTACAGAAAACAAATCTGAAGTAAAAACTGTGACCTTTGTAAATGATACTCATAGTGATCTTAATTCTACTTTAACCTATACTGTAGATGGAGATAACGTGTTGAAACATTCCGGACATAATGTCTATGACCCAGAAGCTATCGGTACTACTGCAGAAAAACTCAAAACATCCGTTGAAGAAGCTTATAAAGGTTATGAAGGTCTTAAAGGTGTTACCCATAGCATTGAGATTAAAGATGGAAAAGTCGTTCAACATACTGAAATTGACTTCACAGTTGCAAGTCTTGATGAACTTAAAAAAGCCTTACCAGATGAATACTCTGGTATTGGTGACAGTGTTAGCTTTAGCGCCTCTGAGAAAATGTTAAAAGATCTTGGATATACTGAAAAAACTAACTAAGATCATTTTCAATAATAAAAAACCTTGGCATAAGCCAAGGTTTTTTATTATTCCATTTCAAATGCTTCACTTTCTTGTTTGTTTGGAAGAACAAGAGAAAGTAAGATACCGATAATCGCTGGAACCAACCAAGGCAGTGAAGCATTGGCAAATGGTAAAGAATTGATCAGATTTGTAAGAGTTGCAATCTCAAACGAACTTGCTAATACGCTAGTTACGGCAATAGCTGTAACAAGACCCATCGTCAATTGCATCCCTGGTTTTGAAAGTGGTACAAATTTGTTAACAATCACAATCATGACAATGGTAATAGTAATTGGATAGAGGATTACAAGAACAGGAACTGAGTATTTGATGATTGCATCAAGACCAAGGTTGGCAATAGCAAATCCAATCAAAGTAAATACAGTCGCATAAATCTTGTAGTCAATCTGCGGGAATCGCCCATTAAAGAACTCGGCAGTCGATACAATCAACCCAACAGTCGTTGTAAAGCAAGTAACGGTTACCATAGCTGCAAGGAATAGTTGAGCAGTCGAACCAAAGATTTCTTGAGTCGCTTGTGACAGGATATAAACCCCTGGGGTTCCACCCTTCATCGCTTCTTCTGTTACTGGGAAGTGATTTCCAAGGAAACCTAATCCGATGTACAAAGCACTAAATCCGAGTGCTACGACAATACCGACTACCCAAATAGTTGAAATATACTCTTTTTTGCTTGAAAATCCAAGTTGTTTCAAGGTTTGAACCGCAATTACACTAAAGGCAACTGAGGCAAGAGCATCAAGAGTATTGTAACCTTCTAAGAACCCTGCACCAAAGGCTGAAATTTGATAAGCTTCAGTAGCCGTTTGTGGTGCATTGGCTCCATATTTGAAGGCACCTAGAATTACCAGGATGATAATTAAAAGAGCAAATACTGGAGTCAAGATACGACCAATACGATCCAAAATCTTTGAAGGATTGAGTGCGATTAAATATGCTGCAACAAAGTAGATAAGTGTGAAGACAATCAAACCTAATCCCTTATCTGCTTCAGCCAAGAGGGGACTAATCCCGACTGCATAAGATGTTGTCGCTGTACGTGGAATGGCAAAGAATGGACCAATCGATAAGTACAAGGCTGCCAGATAAATCGTCGCAAACAAAGGCGAAATCTTTTTAGAGATTTCATAGATATAACCCTTTGGATTCAAAGTACCAATGATTAAGGTTAAAACGGCAATCCCAACACCCGAAAATACAAAACCTGCGATGGCAGGGAGAAATTGTTCCCCAGATTGAGCACCTAGGGTAGGGGGGAAAATTAAGTTACCCGCACCAAAAAATATTCCAAATAGGAGTAACCCTGTTAAAGCACCTTTTTTAGCCATAAACTCTCCTTATATAAAAAATAAAATACTTTCTTAGTATAACATGATTAAAAGCAAGAAAAGGCTATCATAAAATAATTCTAAAATGTTTTCAATTTTCTGAACTATTTTGTTTAAAAAATTCCTTGGAGAAAAGACTCTATTTCCTTTCTCCAAGGAATTTATTTTTTATTCAAAAGCATCCATACCAGCTGGAACATTGACGACATCATAACCCTTTTCTACTAGAAATTGACAGGCATGAGCTGAACGGATACCAGACTTACAAATGACATAATAGGTTTGATTTTTATCCAAGACCTCATAGGTGTCAGCCAAAGAACTCAAGGGAAGGTTTTGAGCACTTTCAATATGCACCTGATGAAACTCTGCTTCTTCTCTCACATCAATAATGGTCGAACAGCCATTCTGACACAGTTTGTAAAAATCCTCAAAAGCGATTTCTTTCATCTCTATTCTCCAATTATTTTCTTTACTCTCTTTTTCAAATCAGGCAAAACATCTGCTTCAAACCAAGGATTTTTTTTCATCCAGATTTGATTTCGTGGGGATGGGTGTACCAGAGGAAAAAATTCTGGTAAATAATCCTGATAGTGACAAACCCGCTCTGTTACTTTACCACTAACTTTCTCATTTAAATAATAGGCCTGAGCATACTGTCCTATCAAGAGCGTTAATTGAATATCTGGCAACTCCTTCAAAAGTTTTGGATGCCACTTTTCTGCAAAACCTGAGCGAGGTGGTAGGTCACCAGATTTCCCATGCCCCGGAAAATAGAAGTCCATGGGCATGACTGCAAAGTAACCTGAATTATAAAAAGTGTCTTCATCTACACCCAACCACTCTCGCAAGCGGTCGCCACTTTTATCCTTCCAGTAGAGTCCTGCTTCTTGGGTTTTGAGACCAGGTGCTTGACCGATGATATTGATGCGAGCTGTTTGTGGTGCTGCAAATAGAGGCTCTATCCCCTGCTCTGTATAGCTTTGGTTTTGTGGATCTTCCATAATAGCTTGTTTGATTTTTTGAATTTCTGACATGGATTCTTCTCTTTCTCTAGCAATTTCAAAAAGAAGTCTAAGAGTGAATCTCAGACTTCTAAATGATTATTTGATCAATTCATAGATAGCTTCAGCGTAGATGGCTGCTGCACGGAAAAGATCGTCCAAGGCGATAAATTCATTGGCTTGGTGCATGGTATCGATAGAATCTGGGAACATAGCACCATAGGCTACACCACGCTCCAAGAGACGGCCAAATGTTCCACCACCGATGACTTGTTCGTGACCTTGAAGATCTGTTTGTTTTTCGTAAACATTCAACAAAGTTTGAACAAGTGGATCTTCCATTGGAACATAGTGAGGTGTGTGACCATGTTCAGACAAGCTAACTGATACAACTGGCAAGCTTTCAAGAACTGACTTGATCTGCTCTGGGCTTGTTCCTTTTGGATAACGGAAGTTAAGGGCAATAGTATTATCAGCACTTGCTTGGTCAAAGCGGAAGACCCCAGCATTCATAGAAAGGGCACCCATCTTTTCATCCACATGAGCAACCTTCAAGTTCTTGCCTTCATGGTCATTCAAGAGAATCTTACCGGCAATGTCAAGATAGTCCTTTGCAGGACCTTCAAAGGCAAATTGGCTGAGGAAGAGGGCAAGATAAGTCGCACCGTTGACACCTGACGCTGGCATAGCACCATGGGCAGATTTACCGATAATCGTAACCTTGTACTTGCCGTTCTCTTCTTGGATTTCTCCTCTAAGCTTGTGTTCTGCAACGAAGTCGTCTAGCTTAGCTTGCAAATCAGCCAAGTCACCTGAAACAACAGCCGTTGCTGATTCAGGAACCATATTTTCACGTAAGCCACCAGTAAAGCTGTGAAGACGAGCTGCACCAGTATTTTCACCGGCAAAGTGGAGATATTCTGTGATATTCCCTTTTTCACCATTGATGATAGGGAATTCAGCATCTGGAGAGAAACCAAAGTCTGGTTTTGCTAGTCCTACGTGGGCAAAATAGTAGTCCATATCAGCCCAGCCTGATTCTTCATCAGTTCCGACAATAAAGCGAACTTTTTTAGAAGTTGGAAGGCCAAGCTCTTTAATGATTTTCAAACCATAGTAACAAGCCGTTGTAGGACCCTTGTCATCTGAAGCACCACGCGCATAGAGGCGACCATCCTTGATAGTTGGAGTGTAAGGATCGGTATCCCAGCCGCTACCAGCTGGCACCACGTCCATGTGGGCAAAGATTCCAAGAACTTCTTCTCCTTGACCAAACTCGAAATGTCCTGCATAGTTATCGACATTTTTTGTTGGATAGCCATCACGGTCTGCAATTTCAAGGAATTTTTCCAAAGCTTTCACTGGCCCTGGTCCAAAAGGATGTTGCGCATCAGCCTTGCTATCGTCACGTTCTGAGTTGATTTCCAAAAGACTGAACAAGTCAGCCAAAAGATCTTCTTTGCGTTTTTCTACTTCTGCTGTAAAATCAATTGTTGTCATATTTTCTTCCTATCTTTTTTCGATAATTTCATCAACTGGCAAGCGATAGCTTGGTTCTAGTTTTTTGTCTGTGTAACCTACTGTAATCAAAAGTTCTGGGCGAAAACGTGCATCAATGTCTAAAACTTCATTAACTTTTGATTTGTCAAAACCAAGAATAATATTTGAACCAATTCCTTGGTCTGTAAGCGCCAAGACAAGGTTCATAGCAACGAGACCTGCATTGAGGGCTAGGTAGTCACTGATTTGCTGTTCATTGTATCGAGTATACTCAGCTGGGAGATTTTTCAAGAAGTATTGAAGTTGCTCTTCAGAAAAATTCTTTGCTCCTCCAATGCGTGCAATCTTACGCGCACGTTTTGGCAAATCTGTATCAGAAAATAAGACGATCGTTACGGGCGCTTCTGAAACTTGGTCAAAGTTCGTACCATAAGCCAATTTGGCTAGTTCTTTATTTTTCTCACGAACGACGACAAATTTCCAAGGTTGGATATTGTGAGCACTTGGTGCTAAAGTAGCAATCTCAATTGCTGTACGAACATCTTTAGGATCTACAGGCTTATCAATAAATTGCTTTGTTGTATGACGTTTTTTATTTAACTCAAGAAATTTCATAATTGATTTCCTTTTCTATTTCTACTGCTTCCATTTTACCACATTCTGAAAGAGCTTGCAGAGATTTTTCATTATTCAGAGTATCAAATATCTATCAGCCATTAAACTACGACTGATTCTTAATCTACTCTATTCTAAAAAATCATTTTCCAAAAAAAGCAGGCGATGCAGCGCCTACTTTATAGATATTTTATTGGTCCAGACCAAATTTATGAGCCAGATTCTTTATGATGTCACGATAATAAATTACTTCTTTAAGTAAGTACGTACGATTTGGTTCTGGCATAAATGTATCATCAGGTCCATAAGTTGATAAATGTTCATTGTACTTTTTTGTTGCAGCTTCTAATTGTATAGCTTCTAATTTAGCTTTCGACCTCTCAAACTCTTGCTGCTCTTCTGGTAGAGAAGCTATTCTTATATCCGAAATTTTATAGGCGATTTCGTTCAGTCTAGGCATGAGCTGCTTCATTTCACCAATTTTCTTGGCCTTATTAATTTCTTCATCAGTTAAAATCGAAAATTCAGAAGTTTGAGTTTGCGTAATCTCAGTTGTTGATGAATCTATTGTTGTTACTACTGTGGTTGACTCATTACTAGCAGTCTCTGATTGTTTATTCTTAGAACAAGCTACCAAAGTTGGAACCATTAAAACTGCTAGTCCAATAGTGACGATTTTTTTCATAGTCATCTCCTTAAAATCCATTTACTAACCTATATTTTAATATTTAATACCCTTGACGTCAAAAATATATGCTAGATTTTTGTTTTTTTATACTACAAACTAATAAGGAAAAACATAATCATTCTCTATCACTTCCATAAAAAATATATATTGGCTATTTGATCGATTGTCTGGTAAGCTAGGTATCATGAAGTAAAGGAGACTCTCATGAAAAAATTATTCTTATTATTTGCTATTAGTCCCTTGTTGGTTGCCTGTGGACAATCTAAACAAGAAAGTACTTCTACTTCCACTGCTAGTCCTAAAACCATTGTCGTAGCAACTGCTGGAGACATCCCACCTTTTGACTTTGAAAAAGATGGAAGCCTAACTGGATATGATGTTGAAGTTTTAAAAGCAGTCGATGAAAAATTGGATCAATACAAGATTGAATTTCAAAAAACAGCTTGGGAAAGTATCTTCCCTGGATTGGACGCTGGCCGTTACCAAGCTGCTGCCAACAACTTGAGCTACACCAAAGAGAGAGCCGACAAATATCTTTACTCCCTACCTATTGCTAAAAATCCTTTGGTTCTCGTGAGCAGAAAAGACAAGGCCCTTACTTCTCTGCAAGATATCGCTGGTAAAACTACTCAGGATGACACTGGAACTTCTACTGCCAAGGTTGTTACAGACTGGAACCAAAGTCACTCCGACAATCCTGCAACTATACAATACTCTGGTGAGGATGTGGCTAAGCGCCTGACTGACCTCGCTAATGGTGAGTTTGATTTCCTAATCTTTGATAAAATCTCTGTTCAAAAAATTGTCCAAGACCGAGGATTAGACTTGAACGTAGTCGACTTGGAGAGCAATGACAATCCAAACAACTACATCATCTTCTCAAGCGACCAAAAAGAATTTAAAGAACAATTTGACAAGGTTCTCAAAGAACTCTACCAAAATGGAACCCTTGAAAAACTCAGCAAAACCTATCTCGGTGGCTCTTACCTACCAGATCAATCTCAATTACAATAAGATATATTAAAAACGATTGGCTAGTCCAATCGTTTATTTAGTATCTGTTAATCAAAGCAACTCTTACAAAAAATCAAAATAATTCTTCACATCCTCCACATAGCCATGCTTTTCAATTAAACTAGCTAACAAATCTCTATTATGGCCTTGATAGTTGTCCTCTCGCCGCAATTCTTCATACATTTCGATAAAGGGAAGGCCAATGCTCTTGGCTGATTCTAGCTCTGCTTCATAGTCATAAACAACCTTACGAAATTGGATATTGACTAATTCACCATTTTCAACCTCAAGTAAGGCATACTGGGCACGGTGATTTTTCAGTCCTAGCCAGTCAAAATAAGGCATACCAATCGAACCTGGATTGATGATTTGTTGACCTTGACTTCCATAACGTAGAAGTTGTTTATGGACATGACCATAGACGGCTACATCAATAGTTTCATCAAGTAACTGATCAAATTTTTCGGTATCATTTTCAACCAGCAAATCACCACCATAATTTTTCTCAGGTAAATTATGTGAAAGAGAAAAGCGCAAGCCTTCTACTTCTTTCTTGGCTACCATAGGTAGATTTCTCAACCAATCAATATGCTCTGGGTTTAGACGCTCCATCAGATACTGGGTCAATCGCATAAGCTGGATTTCTTGGGGATCCTCTAAACCATATTGCCCATCTAAAGCCTCTAACACACAATCATCCCAGTTTCCTCGAACAGATGCTGTAATGGGAAGGTCTTTCAAAAGAGCCACCAAGTCATTTGCTCCCGGCCCAGGAAGAAAAATATCTCCCAAAAGCCAATATTCAGTCGCTCCCAAATTTTTAGCGTCCTCAAGCACTCCAGCTAAGGCTGTCGTGTTGCCATGAATGTCTGATAAAATTGCAATCTTATGGTTCATTTTACACACTCTCTTTATTCGTATTTATTTATTCTAGCTATCCCTTACACCGTTATAGGTCTGCACCTTTCTTCATCTCACTTCTCCGTGCTAAGGGGTCTTTTAGTTTCTTAAATATCTCACATATTCTACTAATACGTAGACAAGGATTGTTAAACAAATGATAATCTCTAGCCAAACGACAAGGTTGAGGATCGGAAACTGCAGAATGCCTTGGGACATTTTCAATGAAGTTGCTGTAATGATAGTTGGAAAGGTTAGGGCTGAGAAGGCTGGTTGGAAACCTTGTTTTAAAATCCTTGGCAAGCGACTAAGGACAAAGAAAAAGAAGGTCTGTGATGCAAGGATCATAACTAGTAAAATCCAACTAGGAAGACTGTATCCTCCTACTCTCACTAATGCTGCTAAAAGGAGAGAAAATGGAGCACAATAGATTCCTTCTTGCCCCAGCAAAGCGAGCGGTAATGGATTTTTCCTCAAATCTTGATAAATTAGAGGGTAAAGGAAAAGGGTTAAGATAAAACCAAAAATCCAAGCTCCATAGGCAATCCCTATAATACCCACCACTGGGTAGGTCAAGCTCGCTACTGCTATTCCTACATAAAGAACCGTCCAAGTTGGTGTTGCACTGGCCCTTTGTTTAACCAAGACATAGTTCTTTGTAAAGTATAAGATGAGGTAAACATCTAGAAGAAAAGCAAACCACCAGAGAATCTGTGCAACAATGCTCATGTTCGGGGGTAAGATTCGTAATAAATACGTTGATAAAATCATCCCTGCCATGGGAAAGGTTGCCATTCCTGACAAAACAGGGGCTTTCTTTAATTCTTGCTTACTTTCATGCCAGTTATTGAGGTGGCTCACCAAAAAATAAAACCATAAAATCAAGCCTGACAAACTAAAGATTTGTGATAAAAGCGGAAAAATATCCAAGATGAGATTTCCTGCTCCAGCCAATCCCAATAAGCAACCTGAAAAGGCTAAGGGGAGTTTTTTCATACCAACCTCCGAAAATGACGTTACTATCAGTATAGCATAAATAAACCTCAGCTAGACAAGCCTTCATCAAATTTTTTGCTATAAAACGATTTCCCACTTTTAAAATAGTCACTAAGAATAATGATTGAAATTGATTCATCAAAAAAAGTACTTATCACTTGATAGGTACTCTTTTGACATTCCATTCTATAGCTTGGTTAGCCTTTAAAGGTAACGATAGTCGCTCCAGAACCACCTGCATTTTGTGGCGCATAGCCAAAGCTCTTGACCTGCTTGTTTCTTTGTAGGTACTTAGTTACACCTTCACGGATGACTCCTGTACCGATACCATGAATGATATCCACTTGAGCCATATTGTTGAGAAGAGCTTGGTCGATAAAGGCATCCAAGGCTTCCATAGCTTCCTCGTAGCGTTTGCCACGAAGGTCTAGTCGAGCCTGTGGACCTTTGCCTGCTGCACGTTTGACGACGTTGACTTGTTTCTTCTTGACTGGCGCTTCTTGCTGAGCTTGAACCAAGTCAAATTCTTTTTCTTCAAGCGTCATCTTAATCAAGCCAACCTGAGCCTCCCAACGACCATCCTTGAGTTGATTGGTCAAGGTACCCCGTTGACCATAGCTTAAAACGATGATGTCATCTCCAACTTTTGGAGCTCGTTTTTTCTTGGCCTTCTGAAGGACCTTATTTTTAGAAAGGTCAACTTTTTCAGGGGCTAACTTCTTGAGCTTAGCCTTGGCTTCGATAATTTCATGTGGTTTCAGTTGAGATTTACTGTGAAGATTTTTTAAGATATCGTCACTCTCAGAGAGTGCCAATTCAACAATCTCCGCAGCTTGCTCACGCGCCTTATTGAGTTCTGTTTCCTTCTCACGATTGAGCTCGTTGTAGAGTTTTTTTAGCGCACGGTTCAT
Source organism: Streptococcus sp. SM5 (assembly GCF_027497975.1). Taxonomy (NCBI): domain Bacteria; kingdom Bacillati; phylum Bacillota; class Bacilli; order Lactobacillales; family Streptococcaceae; genus Streptococcus; species Streptococcus sp. SM5. Next base: position 38,645 of record NZ_JAJNSC010000004.1, read on the forward strand.
CTTGAGGTTTTCTTGCTCGACTTGGCGAATATTCTCAAGACGTTTGCGGCTTTCAAGTGTCTGCTCTTCCAACTGCTCAATAATTCGATTGACATCATTGTCTTGATTAATCTGCTTGCTAGCATCACCTACGATAACATCTGACAATCCTAGACGTTTAGCAATCTCAAAGGCATTGCTTCGACCAGGTACACCCTGCATAAAGCGATAGGTTGGGCGCAAGCTAGCTGTATCAAACTCCATGCTGGCATTCTGAACATAAGCCGTTTCAATTCCGTAGGCTTTGAGTTCAGGATAGTGAGTGGTTGCCATAGTCTTGACCTGACGCAAACGCAAGTCTTCTAGGATAGACATGGCAAGAGCAGCCCCTTCTTGGGGATCTGTACCTGCTCCAAGCTCATCCAGTAGCAAAAGCGAGTTTTGGTTGACCTTACCAAGAATATCAACGATATTAGTCATATGACTAGAGAAAGTTGAGAGACTTTGCTCAATGGATTGTTCATCTCCGATATCCGCAAAAACTTCCTCGAAAATCCCCACACGACTGCCCTTATCGGCCAAAATTGGCAAACCTGACTGAGCCATCAATTGCGTCAAACCCAAGGTTTTGAGCATAATGGTCTTACCACCCGTATTGGGACCAGTGATGACGATGGCTGTTAGATTCTTACCAAAGTGTACATCATTAGCAACAGCATTTTTCACCAAGGGATGACGAACATGGAGAAGTTGAATCTCCTGTCCCTCAGAGACTTGAGGAACTACTGCTCCTGTCTCTTGGATAAAGCGGACCTTAGCACGAATCAAGTCTAAATGCCCAATAATCCAGGCATCATTTGCAATTTCAGCTGCATGCGGTCTCACACGCTCAGAGAGTTCCTGAAGAATGCGCATCATCTCATAGCGTTCATCTGCACGAAGACTAGCAATTTCCTCACTCAGCTTGACCACTTCACGCGGTTCGATATAGACAGTATTACCACTGGCAGAAATATCATGTACCACACCAGCAATCTTGTTGCGATAGGTGTTTTTGACAGGAAGAACTTGTCTTCCATTTCGACTAGCAATGATACCTTCAGTCAACATCTGAGCCTTTTGTTTGAGAAGGTCTTGCAAGACGTCACGAACTTGGCTCTCGCTATCATGGATTTTACGACGGATTCGTGCTAGTTCTTCACTAGCAAAATTCTCAATAAATCCTGCTTCATTGATGGCTTGGAGATTGCCCTGTAAATGCGGGAAATCATGAAGTTTCTCAAACCAACTTGCCAGGTGGTCTAAGCGTACATTTTCAAGATTTTCATAAAAACTTTTTAATTCACGACTAGCTAAGAGGACGCGTTTGAGCAGAAGAAATTCCTCGATGTTGAGGTCTGCTCCCATCTCCAAACGCTTGCAAGTTGAGGCAATTGCTTTTGTAGTCAGAATGCTAAAGTGCGGATGCTCAACAAAGAGTTCTTGCATCTCCTTCATCTCTGCAAATGCCTGTCTAATTTTATCAGCCTTATCTGTTGGGACTAGCTCTTTTAACTGCTCTAGTCCTTGTTCCGTCAAAATATGAGGTTCAAATAGAGCCTTGACCTTGTTAAATTCTAGTGTTTCTAGTATTTTTGTATTCATGTTCTTTCCTTAATAGACGAGCAAATAGAACGGTCAGCAAGAGTTGGATTTTCTCATTACAGTGACTATTAAGCTCATGGAATTGTAAACAAAAGGCTAGGAAAATTTCCCGCCCTTTTTATCCGATTAATTTGGTTACCCAGATTTGTTTAATAAAGTCAGTAGTAATTGGAATACTTTGAATCATATGTTTAGCTACTAAACTTTTTTCGAGTGAATTTTGAACGACTTCCAAAGGAACTGTTGCAAGAATGGTCAATATCATCTGGAGTACAAACAAGGTCACTCCAACCGATAGAACTCCTGCTCCAATACGGAAGTATTTGCCATCAATCTTTTCTGTTGGTATTAGATTTACAAAGAGACCAAGTAAACGACCGATACTATAGAAAATCGCAAAAGCTAGCAAATAACCGATACCTGCATAAAAGACTTTGTCCAATTGAAAGAGCTGATCCGATGGGAAGAAGAAAGTACCAGTTCCTTCCTTAGGATTAGCATAGGGAATTAACAAGTGAAATTTTTCCCCTAGAGACTGGTAAGAATTGCCAGCAAAATAAGCTGAGACAATCGTTGCCACAAGATAATAAACTTGTAGGACCAAGCCTCTGCGATAGCCGATATAAAAACTCCAAGCAAGAATTAATAAGAGAAGAAACGAAATCATAAGGGATCCTCAATCTTACTTTGTTCTTGTTTAGCCGCAACAACTTGATATCTAAGTGCTTCTAATTGCTGCTCCTTATCATCAAATTCAATCTCACGACTCAACTGTGTTGATAAACAATTGATTGCTAATAAAATAGCTAGAGTCTCATCATCAGCTCCAGGCATTTGCTCTTTAATTGCTTCATATTTTTCTGTAGCAACCTTTGCTACTTCCTCCATAAAGAGGTTATCATGCTCTGTCGTTAGAGTTAATGTCTTTTTACCAAATGTAAATTTATATCGATTTATATTTGCCATAAAATTCACCTCACGATATTATACCAAATTTCACTTAGTTTGTCAGTTTTTACCAATTCTCCTGCTTTTATGGTACAATAGAGACTATGGCAAGTATAACACTAACACCAAGTGAAGAGGAAATTCAGAATTTTGTAACACACTATCAAAGTTCTCTGATTCCTAGTAAAAACCCTTATATACGTTACTTCTTTAAGCTTCCCGAGGCTAGTATATCTGTCTATACTTCTGGAAAGATTCTCTTTCAGGGAGAATCTGCTGAAAATTATGCCAGTTTTTTTGGTTACCAAACCAATCAAGAAATTAGTGGTCAAGATTTCCCTTTAATTGGGACAGATGAGGTTGGAAATGGTTCCTACTTTGGGGGATTGGCTGTAGTGGCATCTTTTGTAAGACCAGATCAGCATGACTTTTTACGAAAACTCGGGGTTGGAGATTCTAAAACACTAACTGACCAAAAGATTCGTCAGATTGCTCCCCTTCTTAAGGAGAAGATTCAACATCAAGCACTCCTTCTTTCGCCAAGTAAGTATAATGAAATCATTGGCGAACGCTACAATGCAGTTTCTGTTAAGGTAGCCTTACACAATCAAGCGATTTTTCTCCTTCTTCAAAAAGGTGTTGAGCCTGAAAAAATTGTTATCGACGCCTTTACAAGCTCACAGAACTATGATAAATATCTGAAAAATGAGGCTAATCACTTCCCAAATCCAGTGACATTAGAGGAAAAAGCTGAGGGCAAATACTTGGCTGTAGCTGTCAGTTCTATCATTGCGCGTGACCTTTTTCTTGAAAACTTAGAAAATCTTAGTCAGGAGCTTGGCTATCAACTTCCAAGTGGTGCTGGAGCAGCTTCTGATAAGGTAGCTAGTCAAATTTTACAAGCCTATGGTATAGAAGGTCTTAACTTTTGTGCCAAACTTCATTTTAAAAATACTGAAAAAGCTAGAAAACTGCTAGAAAGGTAAATCATGAAATTCTTTAAATCATTTTTAAAAGAGTGGGGAGGTTTTTTCCTCATTCTCGCACTTATTGGTCTTAGTCGAGTCTTTCTTTGGAGTAATGTTCGAGTTGAAGGACACTCAATGGACCCAACTTTAGCTGACAACGAGATTCTCTTTGTTGTTAAACATCTTCCAGTAGATCGCTATGATATTGTGGTTGCCCACGAAGATGCCGAAAATAAGGATATTGTCAAACGTGTTATCGGTTTACCAGGAGACAAAATTCGCTATGAAAATGATAAGCTCTACATCAACGATCAAGAAACAGAAGAGCCTTATCTAGCAGAATACCTCAAACGCTTTAAAGAGGATAAGCTTCAATCTACCTATACAGGTAGTAATTGGGATGGTAAAAAAGGAGAGTATTTTAGAAGTATTGCTGAAAAATCTCAAGCCTTCACTCTAGATGCTAATTTTAACACTAGTTTTACCTTTACTATTCCAGAGGGAGAATATCTTTTACTTGGGGATAATCGTCTTGTCTCCAATGACAGTCGTCATGTTGGAACCTTTAAAGCAAAAGACATTGTTGGGGAAGCTAAATTCCGTTTCTGGCCAATAGACCGTATCGGAACATTCTAAAAACACTAAGAGGCCGAGACATACCAATCTCAGCCTCTTCTTATTCTATTGAGGATTTCTATGGAAGTATATTTTACAGGCACCATTGAGCGCATTATCTTTGAAAATAGTAGTAATTTTTATCGCATCCTACTCTTGGAGATTGAAGATACCAATGCTGAAGACTTTGATGATTTTGAAATCATCGTAACTGGTACCATGGCTGACGTTATTGAGGGTGAGGAATACACTTTTTGGGGACAAATTGTCCAACACTCAAAATATGGTCAACAGTTACAAATCACTCGCTACGAGAGAGCAAAGCCGACTAGTAAAGGTTTGGTTAAATATTTTTCAAGCAGCCACTTCAAAGGTATCGGTCTTAAAACTGCCCAGAAAATTGTAGATATCTATGGTGAAAATACTATCGACAAAATTTTAGAGCATCCTGAAAAACTCCAATCAATTTCTGGATTATCTGCTAAAAGTCGAGAAGCCTTTATTTCTACACTCCGTCTCAACTACGGGACAGAAATGGTCCTGGCTAAATTAGCTAATTATGGTATCCCTAATAAATTAGCTATTCAAATTCTAGATGAATACAAGGAAGAGACCTTAAATGTCGTTGAAAATTATCCCTATCAGCTAGTAGAGGATATCAAAGGATTGGGCTTTACCATTGCCGACCAACTAGCGGAAGAACTTGGTATTGAAAGCCAATCGCCTGAACGTTTTCGTGCTGGAATCATTCATAGTCTTTTGAATTCATGTATGGAAAGTGGCGATACCTATGTTGAAGCAAGGGACTTACTAGAACAAACCATAAACCTTCTAGAATCCTCTCGACCAGTGGAACTAGATCCTAATCAAGTTGCCCTCGAATTGTCACATCTAATCGAAGAGGACAAAGTTCAGCAGGTAGACACTAAAATTTTTGACAATAGTCTCTTCTTTGCAGAAGAAGGCATCCACAAGCACCTGATGAGAATCCTTGAAAGAAAGGGGGATAAAGACCAGAACATCGACAGTATTCACAAACATATTTCAACTGTTGAAAAAGAGTTGGGAATTCAATACGATACCATTCAAAAGGAGGCTATCTGTGATGCAATCCAAAACAAGGTCTTTATCCTAACAGGTGGTCCTGGAACAGGAAAAACTACTGTTATCAATGGGATTATTGGTGTTTATGCTCTAATGGAAGGACTTGATCTCAAGAAAAAGAGCAATTTACCTATTCTCCTAGCTGCTCCAACTGGTCGCGCGGCTCGTCGTATGAATGAGTTGACAGACTTGCCTAGTGCAACGATTCACCGCCATTTGGGCATGACTGGAGACGACGATACCAGTCATTTGGAAGATTATCTAGATGCTGATTTTATCATTGTAGATGAGTTTTCTATGGTAGATACTTGGCTAGCAAATCAGCTTTTCTCTAATATCTCCTCTACTAGTAAAATTCTCATCGTTGGAGATAGTGATCAGTTGCCTTCTGTCAGTCCTGGGCAAGTCCTAGCTGACTTACTCCAAATTCCAAGTTTACCGCAAACACGATTAGAAAAAATTTACCGCCAGAGCGAAGAATCAACCATTGTCACTCTTGCTAGCCAGATTCGTCAAGGAATCTTACCTGCAGATTTTACGCAGAAAAAAGCAGACCGTTCCTACTTTGAAATCGCTAGTAATCATATCCCAGCGACCATTGAAAAAATCCTAGACGCAGCTCTCAGAAGTGGTATACCCGCTCGTGATATCCAAGTTCTAGCACCTATGTACCGAGGAACAGCAGGAATCGATGCGATTAATCAACTCATGCAAGACCTTCTCAATCCTCCACAGAAAGATCAGATAAGCTTTGAAGCTACTCAATGGAATTATCGCACGGGAGATAAAGTTATTCATTTAGTCAATGATGCAGAAGTCAATGTTTTTAATGGAGATTTAGGCTACATTACAGATCTCATTCCTGCCAAATACACCGAGTCCAAACAAGATGAGATTGTCATTGATTTTGATGGCAATGAGGTTTCTTATCCTCGAAATGAATGGTACAAGATTCGCCTAGCCTACGCCATGAGTATCCATAAGTCGCAGGGAAGTGAGTTTCCCGTCGTTATCCTTCCCATTACCAGTGCCAGCAAGCGTATGTTAGAGCGTAATCTCATCTACACTGCTATTACTCGGGCAAAAAGCAAGCTTATTTTATTGGGTGAATTACAGGCCTTTGAATATGCTACTCAACATATGGGAACCTCTCGCAAAACTTACCTAATAGAACGTTTTATTGAACTAACTGAAAGTTTTGAAGAAGTAAATGAGCCTATTCTTGAAACAAGTAATCAGATTAACCCTCATCAAACTTACAGACTAACTGAAGATAACTGGACTAGTATCCCAGCCATGATTGGAATTAGCCAAGATGACATTAAGGAGTTTTTCGGAAAATAACATAAAAGAAAAGCCCACCGGTTTCGGTAGGCTTTTTACTTTATAAAATCATTTTACTGTTGCAGTGCTTGTGATCAATTCAACAGCTTTTTTGATTGTGATATCGTGTTTCAACATTTCTGCTGAAAGCAAGCTTTGTACTTGGGCAACTTCCATGTTGTAATCTGCAGCCAATTGCTCGATTTCTTTTTGGATTTCTTCTTCAGTAGCGTCAAATCCTTCAGCTTTCGCAACTGCTTCGATAACAAGATTAGTCTTAGTACGTGACTCAGCTTCTGCTTCATATTGTTTGTGAAGGTCTTCTTGAGTAGTTCCAGTGATTTGGAAGTACATGTCAGGGTTGATACCTTGACGTTGCAAGTTTCCAAGGAACTCATTTACTGAGCGGTGAACTTCTTCGTGGATCATTTCTTCTGGAAGTTCTACGATTTCAGCATTTTCAACAGCTTTATCGATTGCAGCACCTTCTACAGCATCTTTATATGCTTCTTCTTTAGCAGCTGCCAATTCTTTACGATATTTTTCTTTCAATTCAGCAAGAGTTTCAACTTCTTCATCGATATCTTTTGCAAGTTCATCGTCAAGAGCTGGAACTTCTTTCGCTTTAACTTCGTGGATAGTTGTTACGAATTTAGCTTCTTTACCTGCAAGTTCTTCAGCTTGGTAGTCTTCTGGGAATGTTACAACTACATCAACAGTTTCACCAGCTGAATGACCTACCAATTGGTCTTCAAATCCAGGAATGAATTGACCTGAACCTAGTCCAAGAGAGAAGTTTTCACCTTTACCACCAGGGAATTCTAATCCATCGATAGAACCAACGAAGTCGATGACAACAGTGTCGCCGTCTTCAGCAGCACCTTCTTTGATAACTAATTCAGCCAAGTTGTTGCGTTCGCGTTCGATACGCTCTTCAACGTCGACATCTGATACTTCTTTTTCTACATCAACTGATACTTCAAGATTTTTGTAGTCACCCAATTTAACTTCAGGCTTAGTTACTACTTCAGCAGTGATAACCCAGTCTTGACCTTTTTCCATTGATGTTACATCAATTTTAGGTTGTGCAACTACTTCAAGACCAGCTTCTTTTACAGCTGCTTCATAAGCATTTGGCAAGAGAGCGTTCAATGCATCTTGATAAAGAGCTTCTTCACCAAATTTTTGGTCGAAGATAGGACGTGGAAGGTGACCTTTACGGAAACCTGGAACATTAAGAGATTTCTTTACTGAATTAAAGACACGGTCCAATTCTGGTTTGATTTGGTCTTGAGAGATTGTGAAAGTCAAGACACCACGGTTTGTTTCTTTGTTTTCAAATGATACAGACATTCTGTCATTTCTCCTTAAAATTTTTAATACAGTCCATTATACCATATAGTAGCGAACTTTTTCAAGTAATGGATGCGCTTTTCGTCCATGCTTCAGTTACATCCTATGTCCCCTAAAATTCATCAGAACCCACTAAATGATGTTGAAAAGCATAAACTGCTGCCTGGGTACGATCACTGACCTGAAGTTTGGCTAGGATATTGGAGACATGGGTCTTGACTGTCTTAAGGGAGATAAAGAGCTCATCTGCAATGCGCTGATTTTCATAGCCCTTAGCAATCAGTTGAAGGACATCGCGTTCTCGCGCAGTTAATTCTTCGTGAAGTTCCATATGATTGCGGTGGTATTCTACTTTCTTACTCACCTCTTGTTCGATAGCTAGGTCTCCAGCTACCACCTTTTGAACAGCATGAAACAATTCATCAGCACTTGACGTCTTGAGCATATAACCTCTGGCCCCAGCATTCAATACTGGCATGATTTTTTCATTGTCTAGATAAGAAGACACAATCAGGATTTTAGCCTCCGGCCATTCTTTGAGAATAGCTAGAGTTGCGTCAATTCCATTCATTTCAGGCATGACAATATCCATAACAATCACATCTGGGCGAAGAGCCAAAGCCATGGAAATCCCTTCGACTCCATTAGTTGCTTCTCCAACAACCTCTACATCATCTTGTAGTTCAAAATAACTTTTTAATCCAAGACGCACCATTTGGTGGTCATCTACTAATAATAGTTTCATTTTATTTCCTTTTGTTAGTTAGTCAATCAAGCAAGGGTATGCGAATATCCACTGCTAAACCCTGCTTCGGCGCTGTTAATAGTTGTATACTCCCTGCCATATCTTCCACTCGTTCTTTGATATTCCGTAGTCCATAGCTCAAATCATCTACGTCAACCGGCTCGAAACCTCTGCCATTGTCCACTACTTTCAACTGTAATTCTGTTTCAGTCTGATAAAGATAAACATCCAGACAAGAAGCTTGAGCATGACGGAGAGTATTACTAATCAATTCTTGGACGATACGGAAGATATGTTCCTCAATCTTTTTAGGCAATTCATCTACCTCATATTTAAAGCTGACTTTGAGTTCACTTTTTTCTTCCAATTCTTTAAGAAGCAACTGAATCCCCTCAACCAGACTCTTTTGTTCCAGTTCTATCGGTCGCAAATGTAAGAGTAGAATACGCAAATCTCTTTGGGCTGTTTCTAAAATAGCAGTCACACTCTGAAGCTGAGTTTGCATCTTCTCTCTATCTAATCTTGCAGCTTGTTGACTGAGTCCTGATAAAATCATATGGGCAGCAAAAATTTCTTGACTGACCGTATCATGCAAGTCACGCGCGATTCGCTTGCGCTCCTTTTCAACGATCTCTTCTTCTTTGACTAAAACCTGATTGTCTGCTTTTTGGATGGCTTCTGTCAATAAACCGAGCTTACCTGATAAGTTTCTAAAACTTGCGTCTAAATCAGCATCTCCAAGGCTTTTAATATCTTTACCAGCTAGCAGACGTTTAAGATTTTTTTGGATTCTTCTTCTTGAAATTTCATCAACCATTGTCCAAAATAGGACCAATAAGAAAGCAAGGGCAAGACTAAACATCAAAGCTAGAAATAAGACTTTTTCTGTCCTTTCTAAATCTTGGAAGAGAGAAGTCCACTCCAAATCTAAGACCTTAAAAATGCTTCGAAATAGAAAGGCAACAAAGAGAAATGAGGTGAGTCCAATTAAAATATAGGGTTGCTTTTTCATCCTCTCACCACCTCAATATCTCCAACCATGGTTGTCAAAAGAATCTTCACACTCTTGGGACTCTTGAGATAATCTCTGGTTTCTTGATGAAATTGCTCATTACGTAAAGCACGTTTAGGCTGGTCAAAGAAGGTTAAATCTCCGTACAGAGAATTGACACTGAGGCTGACTTCTACATCCACTGGTACGATAATTCTAGTCGTACCGACCAGTTTTCTCAAGATAATGACATTATCATGATTGCTCAATATCACGTGCTCTAGATGAATGGTATCCTTCCCCATAAGACGAAAAAGATTGATATCATCAAAGCGACAAGTCTGGTAACTTGAAAAATGGTGGAGATTTCCAAACCAGCGATTTTTCTCCCTCTTCACCGTAACAACTTCTTCAAAAACCAGATTGGTATCTTCTCTTTCCTGATTCATCATAGGGTAAAGGAGGAAGAGACTGTATATCAAAGCTACAAAAATAGCCAAGATAACAAAAGGATTGAGCATAATGATGAAGAAAAATAAGATGGTCACTGCCACTAAAAAGAAGTTATTGCCTTGTCTACCTGTATAATAGCGAATCAAGAGTAAAAACAAGAGTAAAATGAGTAGAAAACGGGAAAAATGCTCTGATACCATCATAATCAGAGCTCCTGTCAATAAACAAGCTTCAATAAATAGAAAAATTTGAAATTTTCTCATGTAACCGTCCTCTCTACTTAATTGTATCACAAATCCCAAAAGTCACATCAGTCTGAGGAATGAAAAAGAGACCGGGACTAAAATCCCGACCTCCTTACATTTGATCTTTTGCTTCTTTTAATTTTCCATATAGGAGATAGTCGACTTCTTGCAAATCTTCAATCCTTGCACAATTAAGGGCACACATAATCAAGCGTAGATCTTCCTTCCAGCTTTCAACAATGGAAATAACGACATCAACAGAGTAATTCTCTACCAGATCTAACATGGTGCGTGATAGACCAACTGCCTTTGCTCCAAACACCAAGCATTTGATGATATCTAGTGGATTGCGAACTCCTCCACTCACCAAAAGTTCCATCTTGTCCTTCCAGTCTTGGGCATTCAGAAGAGCTTGCATAGTCGATTGACCCCAATCATTAAGGTAGTCACGTTGACCACTGCGACGGTTTTCAATATAGGCAAAGCTGGTTCCCCCACGACCAGACAAATCAACGGTTCGTATTCCCATCTCATAAGCCTTAGCAATAGTCTTCACATCCATCCCAAAACCAACTTCTTTTAAAACAAGGGGAACAGGGATTTGATCGGCATAATCTTTTAGATTATTTTGCCACAACCTAAATTGACGCTCACCTTCAGGCATGAGTAGTTCCTGCATAACATTCACATGAACTTGTAAAAGAAGGGGATTCATCTCTTTGACTGTTTGTAATCCTAGTTCTACAGGTTTGTCCAAGCCAATATTGGTTCCGAAAAGAAGGTCAGGATGATTTGACTTAACAGCAAAAGAATCATCTGATGGATCCTTAAGTGCCGCACTGTAAGAACCCGTCACAAATAAAATCCCACAGGCCTCTGCCACCTGGGCCAATTTTTGATTGATTTCTCTTCCCTTGTCACTACCGCCTGTCATGGCGTTTATATAAAAAGGAAAGTCCCATTTGCGCCCTGCAAATTCTGTCGAAAGATCAATCTCATCTAAGTCATATAAGGGTAGAGAAGAATGAATCAATTCAACTTCATCAAAACTATTATAAGAACTTTTCTGTTCAAGGGCATAGCGGATGTGTTCATCCTTCCGATTTGTTGTCATGTCCTATCCTTTCTTGATACAAGAGTTCAATCCCTAAATCAGCCCATCTTTTTTTCAGTAATGTGGTCGAATCTTGGTCAAAACTGAGGGCTATCCCACAGTCTCCACCACCAGCACCACTACTTTTTGCGACAGCTTTTAAGTCTATGCTAGCATCTTTTAATTGTCTGAGCGAGGGTGTATAAATATCTGAACTCAAGCCTTCTAAAAGTTGGCTGGCTTGTTCTAGCAAGTCAATAATGTTTTCTTCTTGACCTGCCTCCAAAGCCTTGGCCAAGTTTGTTACTGTTTCTTTTGAAGCCTGTAAGAAGCTAGCGTTCATATTATTCTTGATTTGCTTGACCATGTGACTAGAGACAGCCACTTCCTTGGTCCAACCCACCAGAAAATCAAATTTCAAGGCCGGTTCAACACTCCTAATAGAAAGGCCCCAGTCACGTGCTAATACAGTTGGCAAGTCTTCTTTTTCTAGCCATTCTGCCACTTTCTCACGGTCAAAAGACTGATAGAGGACCAGGTCTTCTGAAACGATACAGGCAATATCCCCCATGGAACCATTATCTCCACGTTTAAGAAGTACAGCACTAGCCAGTTTAAATAAGAGGTCTCTTTCAGCTGGTCTTTCATAGAAAGCAAGCATAGCCTTGATGACCAAGACAACGACGCTACCACTAGAACCCAGTCCAAACTTCTTGCCTTCACGCTCCATTTTCCCACGAATGTCTATGGAAAAAGGACGCAAGTCACCTCCTTGGGTAGTTAGATACTCCTCCACTAAGGCAACTGTTTCTTGAATCAAAGCATAAGAAGAATCCGGTCGCATGTCTACACTATATGTAAACATATCTGAGTAGAGTCGATAATCATCAGACGTTTTAATCTCAGCCGTCATATAGATGGGAATAGCCTTTATTAGCGCCAACTGTCCTGGTTCTAAAATGGCATACTCCCCAGCCCAATAGAGCTTCCCACAAGTTTTAACAATCGTCATCTTGGCCCAAGTCCTTTGTCTTTGAAACGATTAAGCGATAGCGCTGACCTAAGAGTTCTGATAGATGTTCCAAGTCCTCTTCCAAGCAAAGAACCTTGACATTAGGGCCCGCATCCATGGTAAAGTAGCAAGATTCACCTTGTTTACGTAGCTGACGAACGAAATCCATAGCCTCATAACTAGCATCTGTCAGATATGAGAAGGATGGAGTTGCGGTCTTTGTCGTCGCATGCATAGCTAGAGCATTCTTCTCTGTTAATTCCCCAACTTTTTTAAAGTCGTTTTCCTTGAGATAGACCAACATGTCCTCGTAGTCTTGTTCAGATTGACGAATCCACTCTTCAAAAGTCGTCGAAGTTTCCACACAGAGTTTCATGCCATCTCGACTAGAGATTGGTTTTTTTTGATCTTCCAAGACCAACATAATCATAGCGAGTTTCAATTCAGTCTCGACAGGATAGATTTCTCCACTATCCTTATCCCAAGCTGCTAAGGGACCATAAAAACTACGAGATGAAGAGCCCGATGCAAACTTAGCTTCCAAAGCCAAATCTTTACGATTTAGTCCTAATTGGAAATAGGCATTGCAAGCTTTTACCAGAGCAGACAAACCACTGGAACTTGAAGAAAGACCTGCCGCTGTTGGCATATTGTTCTTGGTATCGATACGAACAAAACCTGCTCCTTCAGGACGGTAGCGATCAATAATTTTACTCATCTTTTTATGTTCAGCTTCATTTTGCAACTGACCATTGATGTAAAAAACATCAGCGGTTGCATCTGCTGGCAAAGGTGAAAGTGTCGTCTCCGTATACATATTTTCTAAAGTCAGAGAGATACTGCTAGTCGCGGGAACCATCTCTTTTTCTTTTTTCTTACCCCAATATTTGATAATAGCAATATTGGCATAGGAACGTACTGTTACAGGCTTTCGATCCATGTCTGAACAGCTCCTTTCTCTTCTAATCTTTCTGCGAGTTCTTGTGCTTGGTTTACATTAGCAACCAAGGCGATAATACAGCCTCCTAAACCACCACCACTCATCTTGGCACCTAAAGCTCCATGTTCGAGAGCAGTTTCAACCAAGGCATCCGCTTCAAGGCTACTAACTCCAATTTCTTTTAGATTTCCATGAGCTTTGGTTAGAATTTCTCCCAGCTTCACGGCATCCCTTGCCTTTATTGCTTTTTCTGCTTCTTGGGTTAATTCTCCTAATACATGCAAGAAAGGTAGAGCTTCCTTACCTTTGCTCTCTACGACTTGGATAGCTTCACGAGTATGTCCATAAACTCCGGTATCTGCAATGATCAGATAAGCTGACAAATCCATGGCTAATTCTTCAAAACCTACATTTTTGATAAAACGAATAGGCTGGTCACTTAGGCAAGTCTTAGCATCTAAACCACTAGGATTCATATGGGCAATCATCTCCGCCCGATTGACCAAAATTTCTAAAACATCATGCGGAAGTTCTGTCTGGTAATAATCAAATACCGCTCGAATGGCCGCAATACTTATGGCTGCTGAAGATCCCATCCCCCGTTTTTCTGGAATAGCCGAGTCAATTTGACAACGAATGCAAGCATCCTGTATATTTAGATACTCAAGGGAGGCATAAACAGCCATGGACAAGGTGTCCTCTTCAAACAGACGCCATGGTGTCGCTGCTGGAACCACCCGACAAGTCACTTCAACCTCTAAAAGAGGCAAAGAGATGGCCGGGTAACCATAAACCACTGCATGCTCTCCTATTAAAATAATTTTACTATGTGCCTGACCGACACCAACTTCTTTTGTCATTTAATCCTTCTAACAGACGAAAAGCGTCTTTTTCTAGATAAAATTTTAGAACTTTATTCCTTTCTATTTTATTATATTTTCACAAAAAAAGCGATTGTTTCCTTTCACAATCGCTTGTCCTTGAGATAAAAAATTCAACTTATAATTTTCTCAACTCCTAAAAATAGTTGATTAATGATTTAAAAAAGCACTTGCTTATAGGCAAGTGCTTTTCGACTTTAATTGATAAAATATTACTTTTTATTCCTGCATGGTATAACCTACACCACGAACTGTTTTGATATAGCTTTTTTGGCCTTCCACATCAATTTTACTACGTAGATATCGGATATAAACATCTACAATATTGGTTTCTGTAGCACTTTCATACTTCCAGACACTTTCCAGTAATTGCTCACGAGTCAATACTTTTTTACTTCCCATAAGCGTAGCTAGAAGATCGTATTCTCGACGTGTGAGAGCAATCAACTCATCTCCACGATAAACTGTATGATTGGCAACATCTATCCTAAGATTACGATAGCTGGTTGGTATCTTCATTTGACCACAATGTTGGTCGATAAAATCACGGCCACGGAAAATAGCTGAAATTCGCTCTACCAAATTTTCTATAATTACTGGTTTATAGATGTATGAAACTGCAAACCGCTGAACAACTTCTAGCACATCCTGCAATTCTTCTACGTGATCTAGAACCATGATGACAGATGCGGGCTTTGTTAGACTTAATTTGTCTGCAAATTCCTGCGCTGTCATATCTCCCAGATTAACATTTAACAAAATCAAATCATAATCTGTTTGAAGAGCCATGGAAAGAGCTTTTTGCCCTTTTTCTGCCAGATCAACTCGGTAATGCTCTTTTTGAAGTTCTAAACTTAAAAAATGAGCTAGATTTTTTTCTTTTTCAAGTAATAAAATCCGTTTCCCCATAGTTTGGCCTACTTATTTTTCGTCGTACCAAGAATAGTGGAAAGTACCTTCTTTATCTTTACGTTGGTATGTGTGAGCACCAAAGTAGTCACGTTGCGCTTGAATCAAGTTTGCTGGAAGGTCAGCTGAACGGTAGCTATCAAAGTAAGTGATGGCTGCTGAGAAAGTAGGTACTGGTACACCTGCTTGAACAGCAAGAGCTACGATATCACGAACAGATTGTTGGTATTTCGCAGTTACATCCAAGAAGTACTCATCCAAAAGAAGGTTAGCAAGATCTGCATCACGGTTGTAAGCATCTGTAATCTTTTGCAAGAAACGAGAACGGATGATACATCCATCGCGCCAGATAGATGCGATATCTGCAAATGGCAAGTTCCAGTTATTTTCTTTAGAAGCTACACGCAATTGCGCAAAACCTTGTGCGTAAGAGATGATTTTTGAGAAGTAAAGGGCTTGGCGGATCTTTTCGATCAACTCAGCCTTGTCTCCTTCAAATTTGAAAGCAGCTGGTTTTGGAAGCACCTTGCTAGCGTGTACACGCTCTTCTTTGTAAGTAGAGATGTAACGAGCAAATACGGACTCAGTAATGAGTGACAATGGTACACCAAGGTCAAGCGCTGATTGGCTAGTCCATTTACCAGTTCCCTTATTTCCTGCAGCATCTAAGATATAGTCTACAATTGAACCGTCTTGACCTTCATCATCTTTACGGCCAAGAATATCAGCAGTGATTTCAATCAAGTAGCTGTCCAATTCGCCCTTGTTCCACTCAGTAAAGATTTCAGCCATATCTTGAGCTGAAAGGCCAAGCAAGTGTTGCATAAGATCATAGCTTTCTGCGATCAATTGCATATCACCGTACTCGATACCGTTGTGGACCATTTTCACGTAATGACCAGCTCCATCAGGACCGATGTATGTCACACATGGTTTCCCATCTTCTGGTGCTTTTGCAGAGATCTCTTCAAGAACATCTGCTACCAATTCATAAGCTTCTTTTTGCCCACCAGGCATGATAGAAGGACCTTCAAGGGCACCTTTTTCACCACCAGAGACACCAGTACCGATAAAGTTAATACCAGAGTTCGCCAATTCTTCATTACGACGGATAGTATCTTTGTAGAAAGTGTTTCCTCCGTCAATCAAGATATCACCTTTATCCAAGTGTGGAAGAAGGGCTTGGATGGTTGCGTCTGTACCAGGTCCTGCTTGAACCATGAGCATGATACGACGTGGTTTTTCAATTGAGTTTACGAAGCTTTCGATATCATAGCTTGGCACAAAGTCCTTTTCAGGATGGCAAGCAACAACATCTTCTGTTTTTTCTTTACTACGGTTATAGATAGCAACTGTGTATCCACGAGATTCAATATTAAGGGCAAGGTTACGACCCATTACGGCCATACCAACAACACCAAAGTTTGCTTTTGTCATGTGACTCTCCTATTGTTTGATTTATTTATTTTATCATGTTTCAATTCTAAAAGAAAGAATTTGATAACTAGTCTCCTAGTAGTCAAGGTCGTTAGCGTGACCTGATCCGTTTCCTACAAAGTATCCTGTCTTACAGTTAAGAGTAAAGAGATATGTACCGTCAGGTCTGTATAGGTTGTAATAACCATTACCATTAACAATATTCACACGTTCTAGGATATATTGATTTCCAGTAATATAGCCACGTGCTCGTGAAGTAGCAAGAATTTGTTCAAGGACACCATCGTTAAACTCCCAAGCTGGATTACCACTATCACTGATAGCAGATTGGTTAAATGGAACACGACTCACACTTCTCTGCAAGTTTACACCTTCACTTGACAATCCACTATTAACAGCATTATTTCTTGGAGCTGTTTCACGCGCTTGAGCATTTGAACTACTTTCTGTAGATGGAGTTGACTCAGTTTGGCTAGCAGTACTTGCTTCACTAACTGTTGTAGTTTCTGTGCTTGCTTGCTGACTCTTACCTAAACTAATAGCTTTGTCTAGCAGTTTATCGATTTCGGTATTTCCAGTTTTAACTTCAGTGAATTTAGCATCCGATTTAATTTTTGCGTTTGTGTCCAAAACTCCATCTGTAATAACTGGTGTTTCAAATTGAGCATTTATATCTTCAATCGCTTTAATTTGAGTCTCAAGGCTGTCATATTTTGATTTTACAAGAGAATATTCTCTTGCTCCCTCAAGTTTCCCTAAGAGGTCCTTCAACTGACTCAATTGACTAAATTGGCTGTTTTTTAAAGCAGTTTTATTTTCGTCAGTATAGAAAGTGTCATATAGAGTATTGAATTGATCTAAAACAGCTTGGTTGCTTACCAATCCATTTTCTGCAGACTGAGATTGAATCTCTTGAGATGAGCGTGCGATTTGTTTGTAGATATAGTAGCCACTTCCAAGAATGAGCAAGAATAGGCAGGCAAGAACACTCAAAATCACCCATTTCTTTTTACTTTTTGGCTTCTCATTACTTTGGGCAGAACGAGACAATAGAATAGTTTCTTCATTCTCCTCTGAAACAGGTTCAGGATTCATTGCTACTGCAACTGTTTCAGAATCATCTTCAAAAGCTGGATTTTCTAGTTCTTCAACTGCAGGAGTAGGTTCAACTACTGGAATCTCAGTTGTTTCAGTCAAATCCACTTCTGATTCATCGCCTACTTCCTCGTCTTCAATATTTTCTCGGACTTCTTGAATTAGATCATCCAAACTTTGAGTAGCTTCCTCTTGCTTAGCTTGCAAGTTTTCAAATTTATCAGCTTCAATTTCATCACGATGCTGCTTGATATATTTATCGAGAATAGTATCATCCGGAGTCACGCCAGCTTCTACCTCTTCTTTTTTACGAATGACTTGACCTACTGTCAAGTCTTTTGCCTCTTCAAAATCAAGTTGTGATTCGTGGTTTACATTTTTATGGTGATGATGTTTTTTCTTACTCATTTTAATCCCTTTCTGTTGCTACTTCTTGTCTTTTTACGCGTTGCCCGAAATATTGATACAAATCAACCTTAAGGGTACCATTATATAGTTTACGCTTTTTATCTGCCTGACTACCATACTTGCTTTCAAAAGCCTCATCACTGGTCAGGATAAATTTACTCCAAGTTTTGAGTGGAGCAAATACCTCTCCCATCTCTGCATAGAGCTTTGTTACTCCTTCATCATCGGATAAGCGTTCCCCATATGGTGGATTCGAAATAATAACTCCATTAATCTTATCTGTTCGCAAATCCTGCACGCGCATCTGCTTAAAGTGGATATCCTTAGAAACCCCCGCAGCCTGAGCATTTGCCTTAGCAATTTCCACCATGCGGCCATCGATATCACAGCCCATGATGTCTAGCTCAATCTCATGATTAATCTTCTTGCTAGCTTCCGTACGAATCTCCTGAATCAAACGATCACTAACCCAATTCCATTCTTCGAAAGCAAAGGAACGGCGTAAGCCTGGCGCCATATTACGAGCAATCATAGCTGCTTCAATACAGAAAGTACCTGAACCACAGGTTGGATCAATCAGTGGTTTATCAGGGTACCAATTTGATAATTGTAAAATCGCCGCTGCCATGTTCTCTTTGATTGGAGCCCCACCTTTTTCCGTACGGTAGCCACGTTTGAAAAGACTAGAGCCTGTTGTATCAATCATGACCGTCGCTACATCTTTAAGAATTGAAACCTCGATTTTAAACTCTGGACCATTCTCCATCAAGGGAATACCTTCTGGCCGAGCGTAATGTTTTTGCAACTTCTTCACAACTGCTTTTTTAGAAATGGCTTGAACACTTGGTTCATTATGAAGTTTTGATTTGACACATTTTGCTTTTGAAATTGGAAAACGAGCCCCGAGCGACAAGTAGTTTTCCCAGTCGAGTGCAAAAACTCCTTGAAAGAGCTCTTCAAAGGTTTTCGCTGGAAATGTTCCAACAATTATCTTAATCCTATCTGCAGCTCTAAGCCACAGATTAGTTCTAATAATAGCCTTTACATCTCCTTCAAAGCGAACACGACCATTTTCAACTTGGCAATCATAGCCTAGTTCTCTTACTTCACGACCCACAACAGCTTCTAAACCTGCTGCTGCAGTCGCAACTAAATTAAATGTTTCTTTCATTCTAGAGTCTTTATAGACCTTTCTCTTGTTCACTTTAAAAAATGAGGTTGAGAAACAATTCTCAGCCCCAACCTATATGCAATTTTCTATAAGCCATGTTTTGTTCCAGAAATGACTAGGATCATTTCCTTCGATAATCATCTGTCTACCACTAGCTGTATCTACAGATAGCAGTCAGAGTACTACGTTCGTTTCCGCGTACTCCATGCCCCGACCAAAATTTGGGTTGCTAGCTTGAGGGGTTTACCGCGTTCCACTCTTCCCGTTTCCAGGAAGACTACGTCACTGTGGCACTTTCAGAGCTACTAAAACATATTCGAAAACTTAGTCTATTCACTCGCCGTAACGATTTCTCGTCCCTAGGCTTATTGTTTCGCCTAGCACAAACACTACAGGCATCACAGCCTGTGCTAGCATGGACTTTCCTCATGGAAAAATAGTTTCTCCACGCGATTATCCAAAAATTGCACAACTGGATAATTCTTAAGCTTCTGAATTATCCACTATTTGTTTACCGAAGACCTCTTTTTCAAGACGATTCAAGCGTTTTAAGATATCAAAGTTTGTCATTGAAGTAGTGCTACCCAATTCAAGAGAATCTGATTGCGTTGGCGCCACTTGATTTTTTTTCAACAATTCTTCTTTTAGTTCAGCAATTTCTAAACGTAAAGACTTGACCAAAGCAGCATAAGTTTCATAGTCTTTAATAACATCATCTAAAAACTCATCAACCTCTACCTTGCTATAGCCTCTTACTTCTCTTCCAAAATCCTGTTCAAAAATATCTTTTGCTGTAAAAACAATACTCGACATGTCTCTCTCCATTCTCAGTTACTAGTATTATTATATAAAAAAAAGCAATCAAAAAGCAAGGTCAAAGGCTCATTTTTAGGAAAAATTTTCAGCTATTTCGTTTAATACGTCAAATGTTAATCTTTTTGTAACATATCTGTCTTTCTTGTTCATCAATTCGTAAAAAAACTTGAGTTTCGTTTCGTTTTCTTCATCATAAAAAAGATAGGCGCCATCCGTATTTTCTAACAAAAATAACTGATAATCTCGAAGTTGTCCCTTATGTTCATAATTAGGATATGCATATTTGACAAAATCTACCTGTTTAAATGCAGTAAGTTTGATCTGATTACTCTCGTTCCAATTTGTGCCATGTGTTTCAAAATCGAAGATAGTTGCGAGCTGAAATCCATATTCTTCCTTAATTTCCTTAGCTACTTCTAAGACCCATGATTCAAAACCTAGACTTCCAGTAAAAACCAGCCATTTTAGACCTTCCTCAGCAAGTTTTTCTAAATCATTTCGTATAGCCTTTTTGATTATTTTTAATCGAATATCCTTATCATTAAATATTCCTAAATCGAAGGCGGAATAGCCAATTATCAAGGCTGTATGCATTTTTTAATCCTTTCCGAATACTTTTATGGTATAATAGAGTGATGTTATTGTACCAATAAGGAGAACTATGGTCAACTATCCACATAAAGTTTCATCAAATAAGAGACAATTAACCCCATCACAGACCAAAAATTTTGCAAATCGGGGTATGAGTTTTGAAAAGATGATTAACTCAACGAACGACTATTACTTAACCCATGGAGTGGCCGTAATTCACAAAAAACCAACGCCCATCCAAATTGTTCGTGTTGATTACCCTCATAGAAGTCGGGCAAAAATTGTTGAAGCATACTTTAGACAAGCATCTACAACTGACTATTCGGGAGTTTATGAAGGATTCTACATCGATTTTGAAGCTAAAGAAACCAGGCAAAAAACTGCTCTTCCTATGAAGAACTTTCACGCTCATCAGATTCAGCATATGGAACAAGTTCTTAAACAAAAAGGGATTTGCTTCGTCTTACTTCATTTCTCTTCTTATCAAGAAACGTATTTATTACCGGCTATTGATCTCATACACTTTTATCAGCAGGATAATGGGAAAAAATCAATGCCGCTTGACTATATTCGAGAGCACGGTTATTCGATTGAACAACATGCTTTTCCTCAAATCCCCTATCTCGATATCGTCAAACAACATTTACTAGGTGGTAAAACAATATGAACAAACAATTTTTCTTGCGCATAGCTAAGTACTTAGGAATTGGATTCTTAACAATCTTTCTCACACTAGTACTAATCGGCGGAAGTATCTTTCTCTTTTACGTAGTTCAAGCTCCTGAACTATCCGAAAGCAAGCTAGTTGCGACAACTTCAAGTAAAATTTATGACAATAAAAATGAGCTTGTAGCTGACTTAGGTGCTGAACGTCGAGTAAATGCTCAAAGCAGCGAAATCCCTACTGATTTGGTCAATGCGATTGTGTCTATAGAAGACCATCGTTTCTTCAACCACAGAGGAATTGATAGCATCCGTATTTTTGGAGCCTTCTTAAGAAATCTCCGCAGCAATGGTCTTCAAGGTGGTTCAACCTTGACTCAACAGTTGATTAAATTAACCTATTTCTCAACTTCAACTGCTGATCAAACTATTGCACGTAAGGCGCAAGAAGCTTGGCTAGCTATCCAATTGGAAAGAACTGCAACCAAGCAAGAAATTCTAACTTACTACGTAAATAAAGTCTATATGTCAAACGGTAACTATGGGATGCAGACCGCTGCTCAAAATTACTACGGCAAAGACTTAAAAGACTTGTCCATCCCTCAATTAGCTCTTCTTGCTGGAATGCCTCAAGCACCGAACCAGTATGACCCGTATTCGCACCCTGAAGAAGCGCAACAACGCCGAGATCTTGTATTGTCAGAAATGCAACGCCAGGGTTATCTCACATCAGAGCAATACGAGACAGCAATCAATACACCTATCACTGATGGTTTACAAAGTCTTAAAGGAAGCAACACCTATCCTCAATACTTAGATAATTACCTTAAAGAAGTCATTGACCAAGTTGAACAAGAAACTGGCTATAACCTCTTAACTACAGGTATGGATATCTATACAAACGTCGACCAAGATGTTCAGAAGAAACTATGGGATATTTATAATACTGATGAATATGTTCAATATCCTGATGATGATTTCCAAGCTGCTTCTACTATTGTAGATGTTACTAATGGGAAAGTTATTGCCCAACTTGGCTCACGCCACCAAGCTAGTAACGTATCATTTGGTCTCAACCAAGCAGTTGAAACCAATCGTGACTGGGGTTCTACAATGAAACCAATCACAGACTATGCTCCAGCACTTGAATATGGAATTTACGATTCTACTGCCTATATGTTGAAAGATGTTCCTTATAATTTCCCAGGTACTACCGAACCTGTCCTAAACTGGGATAGAAGTTACTTTGGAAACATTACTCTCCAATACGCTATTCAACAATCTCGAAATGTCCCAGCTGTTGAAACACTAGAAAAGGTTGGCCTTGACAGAGCCAAAACATTCTTAAATGGTCTTGGTATTGATTATCCATCTATGCTTTACGTTAACGCCATCTCAAGTAATACGACTGAAACAGGTAAGCAGTATGGAGCGAGCAGTGAAAAAATGGCTGCAGCTTATGCCGCATTTGCGAATGGTGGTACTTATTATAAGCCAATGTACATCAACAAAGTAGTATTCAGTGACGGAAGTTCTAAGGAATTCTCCGACCCTGGTACTCGTGCCATGAAAGAAACAACAGCTTATATGATGACTGAAATGATGAAGACAGTATTATATTATGGAACTGGTACTGGTGCTTACATTTCTTGGTTACCTCAAGCCGGTAAAACTGGTACATCAAACTATACTGATGCCGAAATTGAGAATCACATCAAAACTGAACAGTATGTTGCGCCTGATGAAATGTTTGTAGGCTATACACGTAAATATTCAATGGCAGTATGGACTGGTTACTCCAACCGATTGACACCAATTGTTGGTGACGGATTTAGAGTTGCTGGTAGCATCTATCGTTCAATGATGGAATATCTCGCTGAAAATGATCACCCTGGTGATTGGACAATGCCTGAAGGTCTTTATCGAAGTGGTGGATATGTCTTTAAAAATGGCGCTCGCAATAACTGGACGAATCCAACAACCCAACAACCTATAGTGACTGAAACCCCAATCGTTTCTACAGAAGACACAACTCAAGAAACGACTCAGGAAACAACAAACAATGCAAACAATGCAAATAATTCGAATAATGCAAACAACGCAAATACTAACGAGCCAAACATAAATAGAAATCCTCGATAAACCAAATTCTTTTAGAATATAAAAAAATGGAGTTAGATAACTAACTCCATTTTTTTATTTTACATGGTTAGCAAGATCTTCTTGCGCTTTTTTATTAGATTCTTCTTTTTCTTTCTTCCATTTATCTTGAGCTTTTTGATATTCATCAGCAGTTACTGGTTTATCTTGAAGTTCAAGGTACTTGTACAAGAGGGCTTCACTCATACCCTTGTTACCTGAGTAGGCAAATGGAAGGGTGAATGGTACCATCTTAGACAACATTGGACGTCCAGTTTGAGAAGTTGTTGGGATAATCAAAGCACTATCTGTCAACCAAGCTTGGGCAGCAGCATATTTATCATAACGTTTTGAAACATCTGTGTCTTCATTTCCAGCTTCAACAACCATCTTTTCGTAATCTTCCAAACCAACTTGTTTGGCAGCAGCGTTGTTTGTACCAGCATCAAATCCTAGATAAGTCTTAGTATTTTCACCAACAGATGGTTTGATGATATCAAGGTAAGTAGATGGATCAATGTAGTCTGGAGACCATCCAACGTTATCTGAGAGATCCCAATCTTCTCCAGCAGCTGTTTCAGCAAAGTAGGTAACATTTAAGACTTCATCTTTTTGAAGTTGTTGAATATCAATAACGACATTGTCAGTTCCTAATGTTGCTTCAAGTGATTGTTTCAATGACTGAACACGTTGAACTTTTGTAGTATTAGTTTGGTCAACTGGCATATCCAAGTGGATTGGGAATTGAACACCGTCTGCTTGGAGAGCTGTCTTAGCTTTAGCTAATTCAGCTTTTGCTTTTTCTGGGTTATATAATCCATCTTGGGCGTCATCTAAGTTGACATCTTTCCATTCATCACCATAAGTGACCAATTTTTCTTTGACTAACTCACCAAAGTTTTTACCATCTGCTTGTACGAAAGATGGCGGTACAAACAAGTTACGAAGAAGTTTTGTTGCTCCGCTTTCTCCATTGACTTGTGATGCATAGGCTTTTCTATCAAAACCAAAGGCAATCGCTTGACGGAAATCTTTATTGAGAAGAGCCTTCTTAGTTGATGTCTTTTGCTCATCTGTAGTCTTAGAAGTATATTTGTAAGACTGACGGTCGATATTTGTCCCAACCAAGAAAGTAGCAGAATCTTGTGGTGTATAAACGATGTTATCCTTAAACTCTTTTTCAAGTTCAGGATATCCTGCACTTGTTGGGAAGAGACGAGCCATTGAGAAGCCGCCATCCTTAAAGGTGTCTGCAAGTTTTCCTGTATCTTGACCATCCCAGAATGATAGTTTTACTTTATCAATATGAACATTGTCCTTATCCCAGTAGTTTGGATTCTTTTCAAATTCTACTGAAGATTTTGCTACCAATGATTTCAACAAGAAAGGACCGTTGTAAAGAATACTGCTTGGATCAGTTGCTTTGGCAAAGTCACTTCCTTTAGAAGTAAGGAATTCTTCATTGACTGGTGCAAGAATACCCATGGTTGTCTTAGAGTTCCAGAAGCTTTCTGGTTTATTCAAAGTGTATTGAACCGTCTGGTCATCAATTGCCTTGATTCCAACTTCTGAGAAGTCTTTTACTTCACCTTTGACATAAGCGTCAAGTCCTTTAATGGATTCTTGAACAAGATAAAGGGCTTCTGACTTATTGTCAGCTGCATATTTAAGACCTGTTACAAAGTCTTGAGCTTTCACAGGTGCATACTCTTCACCTTCAGAAGTGTACCACTTAGCATCTTTACGGATTGTATAAGTGTAAGTCAAACCATCTTGAGATACTGACCAGTCTTCTGCCATAGATGGCACGAAGTTCCCGTAACGGTCATTCTCCATCAAACCGTCAACAACATTACTTGTGATATTAGCAACCGCAGCCTTACCTGTTGTCAGATAGTTAAGGCTGTCTGGATCTGTTTCATAAACGTAAGAAAAAGTCTTCTCACCTTTTGCACTAGAGCCTGAACCTGAACAAGCTGCCAAAACACCTGACGCTAACAGAGTCACTCCTGCTAGGGCCATTACTTTTGAAAATTTCATAATAAACTCCTTTTTGACTTTTTATACATTATAATCTCTTTTGTGACAACTGTCAATAAAATTGTCTGAATTTTTTAAAAACTTACACAATAAAGTTCACTCAAGAATCAGTTTAACCACTGATAAAAGCGGTTGAAATATTTGTCCAAACAAGTCTTTATGATATAATGAAAGAAGAAAGTTGAAAGGAAATACCATGTCAAAAGAAGTTATTGTTGAAAGTTTTGAACTAGATCATACGATTGTAAAAGCTCCTTATGTCCGCTTGATTGGAGAAGAGACTGGACCGAAAGGAGATATCATTTCTAACTTTGATATCCGCTTGGTTCAACCAAATGAGGACTCTATCCCTACTGCTGGACTTCATACAATTGAGCACCTCTTGGCTAAGCTTATCCGTACTCGCATCGACGGTATGATTGATTGTTCACCATTTGGTTGTCGTACAGGCTTCCATATGATTATGTGGGGACGTCATTCTAGCGCTGAAATCGCAGCTGTCATCAAGGATTCACTGAAGGAAATCGCTGAAACAACAACTTGGGAAGATGTCCCAGGAACAACCATTGAATCTTGCGGAAACTACAAGGATCACAGCCTCTTTTCTGCTAAGGAATGGGCTAAATTGATTCTTGAACAAGGAATTTCAGATGATGCCTTTGAACGTCACGTCATCTAATAATAAAAAAAGAAACCAGCTTTTGAACTGGTTCCTTTTTTATTTTCTAAATCTTGATTTAGGCTTTTTCACGAATGACCAAAACACCATCTTCCATGTCGGCTTCTAGGTGTTTAGCATCCAGATTATCCAAATGGAAGTCTGTTACTTTGTCACGGATTTGTTGTTCAACTACTCGACGGAGTGGACGAACACCCATCACTTCATCATAACCTTCTTCAGTCATGTATTCTTTGGCTGCATCGCTCACTGCCAAGTCGATTTCTTTCTTAGAAAGAGTCTTATTGACATCAATCAACATCAAATCAACAATCTTAGAAAGATCTTCCTTGCTTAAGTGTGAGAATTCAATCACAGCGTTGAAACGGTTCAAGAATTCTGGACGGAAGTATGGTTTCAAACGATCCATGAGTTCTGGTTTATCAGCATCTTCTGTCAAGTTAGCTTCGTAACCAAAGCCTGCATTTGAAGTTGCGATAATCACCGTATTCTTGAAGTTTACAGTGTTACCTTGACCATCTGTCAAACGACCATCATCCAAAACTTGAAGGAGAAGGGTGATGACTTGAGGGTCAGCCTTTTCAATTTCGTCGAGAAGGACGATTGAGTATGGGTTACGGCGAACACGTTCTGTTAAAGTATTGCTATTGTCATCATAACCAACATAACCAGCTGTTGTACCAATCAATTTAGATACGGCTGTACGGTCGCTATATTCTGACATGTCCAAACGGATAATGGCATCTTTAGTACCGAACATATCAAGAGCCAATTGTTTAGCCAATTCAGTTTTACCAACACCAGTAGGTCCTACAAAGAGGAAGCTACCGATTGGGCGATTTCCTTCATCAAAACCTGCACGGTTACGACGAATAGCACGTGCTACTGCTTCAACAGCCTTGTCTTGGCCAATAACTTTCGTTTGCAAACGGTGACCCATATCTTTCAATCGTTCGATGTCCGTAGCTCCCATTTGAGATACTGGAATACCAGTCATCCGTTCGACAGACTCAGCTACATCATTTACAGTAGCTGTAACCTTGTGATCTTCTGTATGATTAGCAATTTGCTTTTCAAGCTCTTCGATACGGACTTTTGCATTTAGAGCTGCTTCGTAATCTTCTTTAGCCGCAGCTTCTTCTTGTTTAGTTTTTTCCGCTTGAATTTCGTGCTCAACTGCATGTACATCTGTCACTGGATGTTGTGCTGCCAAGTGAGCAGCTGTCACATCCACAAGGTCAATAGCCTTATCCGGCAAGCTACGTTGTGGAATATATTGAACAGAGTAATCAACGGCAGCTTTCAAGACTTCATCTGGCAAAATAACATTGTGGTGTTGTTGATAAAGATCTCGAATACCTTGAAGAATCTTGAAAGTATCTTCAGCAGATGGAGCATTAACCTTCACTTCGTTGAAACGACGAGCAAGGGCTGCGTTTTTCAAGATGGTATTACGATATTCATCTTGAGTTGTCGCCCCAATCACTGTCAATTCACCACGTGAAAGAGCTGGTTTCAAAATATCAGCAAGACCTTTAGACCCTTGACCATCACCTGTGCTACCAGCACCAAGGATTTGGTGAATTTCGTCGAAGAAGAGGATAATATTTCCAGCTTCTTTGACTTCGTTTACCAAGTTTTGAATATTTTCTTCAAAGCTACCACGGTATTGAGTACCAGCTTCAAGTCCAGAAATATCAATCGAGATAATCTCTTTATTCTTGATAGCTGCAGGAACGTCACCGTTCACGATAGCTTGGGCCAATCCTTCTACTACTGCAGTTTTACCAACACCAGCATCACCGACGAGAACTGGATTATTCTTTGTGCGACGAGAAAGAATTTCAGAAGTTTCTTGAATCTCCTTATTACGTCCAATAACCGGATCTAACTTACCTTCACGTGCTTCTGCTGTTAAGTTACGTCCAAGTTTTGCAAGAATCCCATCTTGTTTCATACCTTTACCTTGAACGTATTGAGCTTGTTCACTTCCTTCGCTTGGAAGTTGACCGGTTTGACGGTAAATAACGAATTCTTCAGGTGTTACTTCACGGCCATTAATCAAGTAACGACGATTTTCTGAACTGTATCCACGCATACCACCCATCAATTGGTTAAATAAATCATCCATATTGTTAAAGTTATTAAAGTTGTTATTCATATTTCATACCTCGTTTGTTTTCAAATTTACTTAGTCAAAACAATTTGACTTTCTCTGACCTTTGTTTCAAAAAATTTAGACTAGCTATTTGCTACTCTACGTATAATTTCAGGTTTTTCTTTATCCAATACAGGTTTTGCGATTGGACTTCTAAAAATACTAATGTTAACCATAGGTTGTACCTCTTTTCTAGGTTTTACCCATACTTTGATCTTAAGATAGTATATACAATCATCTTAAAATCAAGGTTTTCTAAGGACTTTCCTTATCCTTATGTTCATAGTTTATCACTTTAGTCAGTAATAGTCAAGAGATTTGACCAATTTTGACTATTTTTTTTAAATATTTTTTTTATAGCAAAAAACCAGTCAAAGTGACTGGTTTTTGATTTATTATTTATGAATCTTAGCTCAATGCATCATCCATAGAAAGAACTTCGTGGAAGACACGTTGTGTCAATTCAGTTTTTTGTTCTGGAGTAAGGTACTTAGTATTTACACAGTATCCTGAGATACGTACGATTACGTCTTCACCTGACATAATCTTTTCGTAAACATCGTTCAAGTCCATAACGTTCAAGTTAACGTGTTGTCCACCGTTTTCAAAGTAACCATCAAGGATTGTTACCAAGTTTTCTACTTGCTCATCATGAGTCTTACCAAGAGCACGTGGTGATACTTGTGTAGTCAATGAGATACCATCAGCTGCGTAACCAAAGTCAAGGCTAGCAAGTGAGTTCAAGTTTTGCAACCATCCACCTTTAGCTTTGTTAGATGGGTTAGCACCTGGTGAGAAGAATTCAAGTTTAGACAAATTCACAGAACCATCTTCGTTGAGGTATACACCTTTGTGAACTGGTGAGTTACCAGTTTGTTTAGAGTAAGCAACGTTAGATGTGATTGTAAGAAGTGAAACTGTAGCTTCAGCGTCTTTGTATAGTTTGTGGCTACGTAGACGAGTAGTATAAGCTTCGATCAACCATTCTGCCAATTCGTTTGAACGTGGGTCATCTTCACCCCAACGTGGGTATTCACCGATTGTTTCGTAATCGTAGATATAACCATTTTCGTCACGGATTGGTTTAACTGTAGCGTACTTGATAGCTGACAATGTGTCAACAGTGTTTGCGAATCCACAGATACCGAATCCCATGTTAGCACGTTGTTTAGTTGGCAAGAAGGCCATTTGAACAGCTTCGTAGTTGTACTTGTCAGTCATGTAGTGGATGATGTTCAAAGCATCTACGTAAGTGTCAGTCAACCAGTCAAGAGATTTTTCAAAGTTAGCTTTAACTGATTCGAATTCAAGAACATCGTCAAGAATAGGATCAATGTCAAATACTTTGTAGTCTTTATGTACATCGTCATATCCACCGTTCAATCCAGTAAGAAGAGCTTTAAGAACGTTAACACGAGCACCGAAGTACTGGATATTGTGACGTTGTTCTTCGTTTTCAGGGTCAAGTGGAGATACACAACATGAGATACAGCTCATTTCACCGTATCCATCTTTAGCCATTGTTGTTACACCTTCGTATTGGATAGAAGAGTGCTTGTGGCTCATGTGCATACAGTAGCGACGGAAGCTATATGGCAATTGGTCAGTCCAAAGAACTGTCAAGTTTGGCTCTGGAGAGTTACCGATATTGTCCAAAGTGTTCAAGAAACGGTAGTCCATCTTAGTAACACGGTGACGACCGTCGTTACCCATACCAGCCATAGAAGTTGTGATGAAGGTTGGGTCACCTGAGTACAATTGGTCATAAGCTTTTGTACGACCGAATTTAACTGTACGAAGCTTCATAACGAAATCGTCAACAAATTCTTGGATTTCTGATTCAGTAAATGTACCACGAGCAAGGTCACGTTCAGCAAAGATATCCAAGACGATTGGCACACGACCTAGAGATGTAGCTGCACCGTTGATAACACGGCAGACAGCCATGAAGGCAATGTTTACCCATTGGATAGCTTCTTTAACGTTCATCGCTGGTTTACGAACGTCAACTCCGTAAAGGTCACCTAAACGAACAACTTCTTGTAATGCTTTGTATTGAAGGTTGATTTCTTCACGAAGACGGATTGTTTCTTCATCGATTTCTTTGATAGCATTCCAATCATTCAATTTTTCTTGCATCAAGAAGTCAGCTCCATAAAGAGCAAGACGTGCGTACACACCAATGATACGTCCACGTGAGTATGAGTCTGGAAGACCAGTTACAGTGTGGGCGTGACGAGCACGAAGAATGTTAGAAGTATATGCACGGAAGATACCATCGTTTACTGTTGTAACGTATTTAGTGAAAATTTCGTGAACAGCTGGATCTGGCTCATAACCGTTTTCTCTCAAAGTAGTTTCAGCCATACGGATACCACCTTTTGGCATGAAGTTCAATTTGAAGAGTTCATCATTTTGGATACCGAAGATCAATTCGTTTTCTTTGTCGATAAATCCAGCTGGAATATCAGCAATAGAAGTTGGACGAGTATCCATTGGGAAACGAGTTTCTTCGTAGTGTGCTTTAGTTTCTTCTACGATTTTTTTGATGTGAAGTGAACGTTCTGTTGGTCCAGCAAGGAAACTTTCATCTCCATCATATGGTGTGTAGTTTGCTTGAACGAAACGAGACACACTTACTTTTTCTTTCCAATCAACACCTTTGAAGCCTTCCCAAGCTTTTTCAAAAATGTCTTGTGCTTCAACGACAGTCTTAACTACCATGATATATCCTCTTTTTCTAGTAACAAGAATCTGTTACATTTATATGCTAAGTATACCACATGGTAATCGTTTTCAACAAGAGAAAAGTACTAGTTTTTAAAGTTTCTTTACTAATACAGCACCTATTATTATATAAACTGTATTATATTTTTGAAAAGAAAATCACTCTTTTACATTTTTTCAGAAAAAGAGGTATAATGAATGAAGAAAAATGCTTACTATAGGAGTTGTCATGCTGATTTTTCCACTTTTAAATGACACATCTCGAAAGATTATCCACATCGATATGGATGCTTTTTTTGCTGCCGTGGAAATCAGAGATAATCCAAGATTAAAAGGAAAACCAGTTATCATCGGTAGTGATCCAAGAAAAACAGGTGGACGTGGGGTTGTTGCAACCTGTAGTTACGAAGCAAGGGTTTTTGGTATCCATTCAGCCATGAGTTCAAAAGAAGCATACCAACGTTGCCCTCAAGCTGTCTTTATTCCTGGAAATTACGAAAAGTATCTTAAAGTCGGACAGCAAATTCGAGAAATCTTTCTACGCTATACTGATTTAATTGAACCTATGAGCATTGATGAAGCCTATCTGGACGTAACAGAAAATAAATTAGGTGTCCACTCTGCTGTCAAAATAGCCCGTCTAATCCAAAACGATATCTGGCAAGAACTTCATCTCACTGCTTCTGCCGGCGTTTCTTATAACAAATTTTTAGCTAAAATGGCTAGTGATTTTCAAAAACCACAAGGTTTAACAGTCATACTTCCTGGCCATGCAGAAGATTTCCTCAAACAAATGGATGTTGCCAAGTTTCACGGTGTTGGTCGAAAAACAGTTGAAAAACTTCATAGTATGAATGTTTTTACAGGAGCTGACCTCCAAAAAATTCCTGAAACTACTCTTATTGATCACTTTGGCAGATTAGGCTTTGATCTTTATCGAAAGGCACGTGGTATCCACAATTCAGCTGTCAAACCCAATCGAATTCGCAAATCCATCGGTAAGGAAAAAACTTATGGAAAATTACTTCGTTTGGAGGAAGATATTAAAAAAGAGCTAACTCTTCTATCTAATAAAGTAGCTCTCAATCTTCAAAAACATAAAAAATCTGGTAAAATTATAATTCTTAAAATCAGATATGCTGATTTCTCCACTATTACAAAAAGAAGAACCCTTAAAGAAGTGACACAAAACACGGACGACATCTCACAGACTGCTATCCAACTTTATGAATCTCTTGTTGAAAAAGATAAGGCAATCCGATTGTTAGGTGTAACAGTTACTGGATTTTAAAACCTTGAAGGATTACTCCCTCAAGGTTTTCTTCTTATATAAATAGACGTACAAAACTATAAAGTAATAAAACACTACCTAGGAAGATACGGTATTTCCCAAACATTGTAAAATCATGCTTTTTGACGTAACTTGTCAAGAAACGAATAGCTACCATACTAACCACAAAGGCCACAGCCATAGCAACTAGGAGTAAGAAAAATTGACCAAAGCTCAATACTTCTCCTGCCTTGATGAATTTAAAAATCTTCAAAGCACTGGCTCCAAACATCACTGGAATACCCAAATAGAAAGTAAACTCAGTTACCACTGAACGACTAGTTCCATTTAACAAACCACCAATGATTGTGGCACCAGAACGACTAGTTCCTGGTAAAAGGGACAAAACTTGGAAAAATCCAATATAGAGGGCTGTTTTATAAGGTAATTTATCTAAATCAGTAACTGTTGGTTCAATTGCTTGCACTTTGTTACGTTTTTCAAGAAAGATAAAGGCTATCCCATAAACAATCAACATAATGGCTACTGAAACCTTGTTATGGAAATAGGTATCAAACCAATCATCAAACTTAAAGACTAAGAGAAGAGGAAGAGTCGCCACAAAAACTTTAGACCATAACTGCCAAGTTCTACGAACTTCGGCTTTTTCTTTACCTGGTTTGAAAGGATTAAGTTTATTAAAGTAGATAACCACAACTGCAAAGATGGCACCAAGTTGAATGACTACGTTAAACAAAGACTTAAAAGCTTCAGTTTGGTCTTTATATTTGACGAATTCTTCCGCTAAAATCAAGTGACCAGTACTTGAAATCGGCAACCATTCCGTAATTCCTTCAACAATACCAAAAAAGATTGATTTTAAAATTTCAAAAAAATACATAGATTACTCCTTTTTCTATCCTCCATTATATCATACTTTTAAAGCCTGTGTTGAGTTTTCTTTAGAAAGCACCAACACTTCCACCAGAGCTACCGCTTCCGGATGATACAGAAAAGGTACTTGCTATATTTGCGACCGATGTGTATAGATTGATTTGAGTAGCAGATGTGTGAAACTGCTTATGCCAGTCACTTGTAACATAAAGATTCATATCAGAATTTTCAAGATAAATATCTCGAATCGTATGAGCTTGCTAACACTCTTGGTAAGCCCTAAAGAGTTACACAGACTCAGGTAGGATCCTAGAAAACAATGCTTTCTATCTCTGCCTTTTCTAATTGCGAGGTATGTTTTTAAAACCTTCTCAATCATTTTCGAAAATATATCATTTTTTATAGGTAAAGGCTTACTTGTATTGAAAATCTCGCTATTTTTAGATACAATAGAGGGAGTCACTTTTAGACAATAATAGGAGAAAAAATGAAGAAACTAGTCTTATCAATTATTGCAGGTCTTGCTCTCATGCTAGGTCTGACAAATGTTGTCCAAGCAGATGAGTATTTACGGATCGGAATGGAAGCTGCATACGCTCCCTTCAACTGGACACAAGACAATGACAGCAATGGAGCTGTCAAGATTGACGGAACTAACCAATATGCTAATGGTTACGACGTGCAAATTGCTAAAAAAATAGCCAAAGATTTAGGGAAAGAACCACTGGTTGTAAAAACAAAATGGGAAGGTCTTGTCCCAGCCCTAACTTCTGGAAAAATCGATATGATTATCGCGGGTATGAGTCCAACCGCTGAACGTAAACAAGAAATTGCTTTCTCAAGTAGTTACTACACAAGTGAACCTGTTCTCTTGGTAAAGAAAGACTCAAGCTACGCTAATGCTACAAGTTTAGCTGATTTTGAAGGTGCTAAAATCACTTCTCAACAGGGCGTTTATCTTTATGATTTAATTTCACAAATTCCAGGTGCTAAGAAAGAAACGGCCATGGGAGATTTCGCTCAAATGCGTCAAGCACTTGAGGCTGGTGTCATCGATGCCTACGTTTCTGAACGTCCTGAAGCTTTAACTGCAGAAGCTGCGAACTCTAAGTTCAAAATGGTTCAGTTAGAAAAAGGTTTTGAAACTGGAGAAGAAGACACAGCTATCGCAATCGGTCTTCGCAAAGATGACGAACGTATTGGCCAAATCAATGCTAGCATCGAAACCATTTCTAAGGATGAACAAGTTGCACTAATGGATCGAATGATTAAGGAGCAACCTGTTCAAGCTACAACTACTGAAGAAAACAGCAGCAGTTTCTTTGCTCAAGTTGCAAAAATTCTATCTGAGAACTGGCAACAACTCTTACGAGGAGCCGGCATCACTCTCTTAATTTCAATCATCGGTACTATTGTCGGTCTAATCATCGGACTTGGTATTGGTGTGTTCCGTACTGCCCCACTATCAGAAACAAAATCTGTAGCATTCTTCCAGAAAGTACTTGGCTGGTTGCTAAACGTCTACATTGAAATTTTCCGTGGTACTCCAATGATCGTTCAATCTATGGTTATTTACTATGGAACAGCCCAAGCATTCGGAATTAACTTGGATCGTACCCTTGCTGCTATCTTTATCGTATCTATCAACACTGGTGCCTACATGACAGAAATCGTTCGTGGTGGTATCCTGGCAGTTGATAAGGGACAATTTGAAGCTGCGACAGCTCTTGGTATGACCCACAATCAAACCATGCGCAAGGTAGTTCTACCTCAAGTCGTTCGAAATATTTTACCTGCAACTGGTAATGAGTTTGTTATTAACATCAAGGATACTTCCGTACTGAATGTTATCTCTGTTGTGGAACTTTACTTCTCAGGAAACACAGTAGCAACTCAAACATACCAATACTTCCAGACATTTACAATCATTGCAGTAATTTACTTCGTCCTCACCTTCACAGTAACTCGTATCTTGCGCTTTATCGAACGTCACATGGATATGGATACCTATACTACAGGTGCTAACCAAATGCAAACGGAGGATTTGAAATAATGAAGCAGCCAATCCTTGAAATCAAACACCTTAAAAAGTCCTATGGACAAAACGAGGTCCTAAAAGATATTTCCCTTACTATTCACAAAGGTGAGGTTATTTCTATCATCGGAAGTTCGGGTAGTGGAAAATCAACCTTCCTACGTTCGATTAACTTACTTGAAACCCCGACTGAGGGAGAAATCCTCTATCACGGTGAAAATGTACTTGAAAAAGGCTATAACCTTACTCATTATCGAGAAAAACTAGGTATGGTTTTCCAATCCTTTAACCTCTTTGAAAACCTCAATGTACTTGAAAATACTATCGTTGCTCAAACCACTGTTCTCAAGCGCGAGTATGCAGAGGCAGAAAAAATTGCTAAAGAAAATCTTGAAAAAGTTGGTATGGGAGAGCGCTACTGGCAAGCTAAACCTAAACAACTTTCTGGTGGTCAAAAGCAACGGGTAGCTATCGCTCGCGCCCTTTCTATGAATCCTGATGCCATCCTTTTTGATGAACCGACATCTGCTCTTGACCCTGAAATGGTTGGAGAAGTTCTTAAAATCATGCAAGATTTAGCTCAAGAAGGCTTGACCATGATCGTTGTGACTCACGAAATGGAGTTCGCCCGCGACGTTTCAAATCGTGTCATCTTTATGGATAAGGGTGTTATTGCTGAAGAAGGAAAGCCTGAAGATCTCTTTACGAATCCTAAAGAAGAGCGTACAAGAGAGTTTCTACAACGCTATCTTGGATAAGAAAAAGCTGCAAGAAAGCAGCTTTTTTTATTATCCATAAAAATGAAAAGGCAGACTCTTTTTAAGAATCCGCCTGTATCCAAAGACTAATCTTCAAATTTTTCATGGTTTTTATCATAGAAATCAATTAATCCAAGGGCAGTTTCAAAGGAAATATTTTTCACTTTCGCACGTCCTTGAGCTAAAGCAATGATAGACATCTCACGCGCATTCGTTTCCTTAGAAATACGATACCCTGTAATTTTCTTGTCACGAACCCAGCTGACAACTGATTCTACTTTTTCGAAGTTAGATTTAGCCATATTTCTTCTCCTATTTTATTCTTTACAATTTTTTATTGTAAACGTTTTAATAGTGTTTGTCAATGAAAAGGCCTTCATCAATAAAATAAAAGGTTAAAATCCTAATTATTTCGCTTTTAAAGCTGATAATATATGGGTTCTTATATCTTCAACTCCATTAGGATTTGCTGGCAAGAATATTGTATTATTGCCTTGTTTGTCGGCGAAATTATTCAATGTGTCTAAGTACTGGTTGGTTAATAGGATTGACATGATTTGTTCTTCTGTTAATTCTACGTTCGCTCCTTTTAGCTCAATAATAGAATCAGCAAGTCCATCAACAATTGCTTTACGCTGTTCTGCAATCCCTACACCATGTAGGCGATCTTTTTCTGCCTCTGCTTCAGCCGCTGTAACAATCTTAATTTTATCTGCTTCAGCCAATTCTTGGGCTGCTACTCTCTTACGTTGAGCAGCGTTAATTTCGTTCATAGACTGCTTAACTTCTGCATCCGGCTCTACTTTGGTAATGAGCGTCTTAACGATAATATACCCATACGTTGACATTTCTTCAGCTACTTGTTTTTGAACTTCTAATGCAATTTCATCTTTTTTCTCAAACAATTCATCCAAAGTTAACTTTGGAACAGATGAGCGTAATGCATCTTCAATATATGATTTAATCTGAGCTTCAGGTCTCATTAATTTATAGTAAGCATCTGTAACATTTAGTTCATTTACACGGTATTGAGTTGCGACATTCATGGTCACAAAAACGTTATCTTGGGTCTTTGTTTCAACCACGATCTCACTCTGTAAAAGGCGAAGCTGCACACGAGCAGCAATTTTGTCAATGCCAAATGGAGCTCGTAGGTGAATACCACTATTACTTAACTTCTGATATTTACCAAATCGCTCGATAATGGCAACAGACTGTTGACGAACGACATAAACAGAGCTTACCAAAATAGCTCCTACAATCAGCATTAGAATAATTAGAACAAGTATTACTTGTAAAACCATGGGAATCTCCCCCTTTCTTCACTTACATTATAGCACTCGTAAATAGGTTAGGCAAATATTATGATAAAAATTTAATAGTATATTAGACAAGCATATTATATAGGGTCTCATTACCATTTAAATTAATATAAGCTGGATCAAATTTTTCCATACGACGAATCAAGCTGGCATAATCATGCTTATCTGACAAGGCAATACCGATTAAAACCGGCCCTGTACCCTTGCTAGCTCTCTTGATATATTCAAAACGAGTAATATCATCGTTAGGACCTAAGATATCATTAACAAATTCTCGAAGAGCCCCTGGACGTTGTGGGAAGTTTACCACAAAGTAATGCTTGATTCCATCGTAAATCAAAGCACGCTCTTCCATCTCGGGCATCCGGTTGATATCATTATTCCCACCCGAAATAATACAACAAATGGTCTTACCCTTGATGTAGTCGGATAAAACTTCCAAGGCAGCAATGCTAGTAGCTCCTGCCGGCTCTGCTACAATTCCTTGTTTAGAGTAAAGGTCAATTAAGGTCTCAGAAATCAATCCTTCATCAACACCAATAAGGGTTTCAACATGTTTACGTGTCACTTCATAGGTCAATTCCCCAACTTTTTGGACTGCAATCCCATCAGCAAATTTATCAATATCTTTTAGCTTAACAGGGCCACCAGCTTCAAAAGCAGCTTTCATAGAACGAGCGCCATTTGCTTCAACACCGATGACATCTATCTCTGGATTTGTTTCCTTTATATAGGTAGAAACTCCAGCAATTAGTCCTCCTCCACCAACAGGTACTAGTACAGTATCGAAAACAATAGATTCCTTGTGTGCAACTTCTAAGATTTCATAGGCAACAGTACCTTGACCAGCTTGGACATTAGCATCATCGAAAGGATCAATAAAGGTACGATTTTCTGCTATTGTAAATTCCTGCGCTGCTTTAGCTGAAGCATCAAAGGTATCTCCTACCAATTTAATGGTCACGAAGTCTCCCCCAAAGAATCGAACCTGTCCAATCTTTTGTTGTGGAGTTGTAATTGGCATAAAAATGGTTGCTGGGATTTTCATTTCTTTACAAGTGTAAGCAACACCTTGGGCATGATTTCCCGCTGATGCACAGACCACTCCACGCTCTCGCTCATCTTTACTGAGTTGAGAAATAGCATAGTAGGCCCCACGGATCTTAAAAGAACGCACTCGTTGAGCATTTTCTTTTTTTAGATAAATTTTAGCACCATATTTTTCCGACAGATAATGATCATATTCTAGTGGAGTTTCAACCACCACACCATTCAAAACTTTATGGGCTTTCACCACATCTTTTGCACTTATCATATTTTCTCTTTCTTGAAAGGATCTAAAATGTGAAAGCGAGCTCGGTCCCCCCAACTCGCCTTCTTCTTTACATATTAGTTATAGATTTTAAAGGCATCATCGTCATTTTTTCCAACGAATGGCATTGCTTTACGCAATTCAACACCGACTTTTTCAATCTCAAGGTCAGCTGCTTGTTCACGGTAGGCAGTCAATTTTGGACGACCAGCTTTATAGTCGTTCACGAAATCATTTGCAAATTTACCATTTTGGATATCAGCAAGAACAGCCTTCATATTTTCTTTGACTTGGTCAGTGATCACACGTGGACCTGAAACGTAGTCACCATACTCAGCAGTGTTTGAGATAGATTGACGCATTTTCTTGAATCCACCTTCGTAGATTAAATCAACGATGAGTTTCATTTCGTGAAGAACTTCGAAGTAAGCCAATTCAGGGGCGTAACCAGCTTCAGTCAAGACTTCAAATCCTGCTTCCATCAAGGCAGTCAAACCACCACAAAGAACTGCTTGTTCACCAAACAAATCTTCTTCAGTTTCTTCTTTGAAGCTTGTTTCAAGAAGCCCAACGCGCGCTGAACCAACACCCTTAGCCCAATCCATAGCGATATCTTTAGCATTTCCTGTTGCGTCTTGGTATACTGCATAAAGCGCTGGAACACCAAATCCTTCTTCGAAGGTACGACGTACCAAGTGACCTGGCCCTTTAGGAGCACACATGAATACGTCAACACTTTCTGGAGCTTTGATGAATTCAAAGTGGATGTTGAATCCATGAGCAAAACCAAGTGCATTACCAGCTTCCAAGTTTGGAGCTACTTCTTCTGCATAAAGGTCTGCTTGAATTTCATCCGGAGCCAAGATCATGATGACATCAGCCAATTTAGTTGCCTCTGCTACTGTGTAAGTGTCAAATCCATCTTCTTTTGCCTTATCAAATGACTTACCTGGACGTACACCGATAATCACGTCGTGACCAGTATCACGCAAGTTTTGAGCGTGAGCATGACCTTGTGAGCCATACCCAATAACTGCGATTTTCTTGCCATCTAGTGCTGCTACTTTTACATCTTTTTCATATTCCATTTGTACTGCCATTGTTTTCTCTCTTTTCTATATTTTCTAATTGTCTCTTAGGACTTTATTGTTAATCACGAGTAAATCCAGTTGCACCCGTCCGAGCAATATTTCTAATTCCATATGGTCGAATCACTCGCAACAAGGCTTCACTCTTTTCAGCATTCCCAGTCATTTGAATGGTAATAGAGCTTGGCGCCACATCAACTACTGTCGCACGGAAAGGTTGAATAATTGCCAAAATCTCTGCCCGTTTTTCTGCTGGTGCTGAAACCTTTACTAAGATCACTTCACGCTCTAAATGAGGATGGTCTGTAATGTCGCGAACACGAATCACATCAATTTGACGATTGAGTTGTTTAATGATTTGCTCCACTTCATCATGAGAAGCTACATCAATAATAATCGTAATTCTTGAAACATTTGGATCCTCAGTCGCACCGACTGAAATACTCTCAATATTTACCTGACGGCGTGAAAGCACACCTGTGAAACGGTTGAGTACTCCTGAGCGGTTTTGGAGTCTAGCTGTTAACATTCTACGCATTAAACTTCACCCCCAACATCTCATGATTACTCTTACCAGCAGGAACCATCGGAAGAACGTGTTCCTTACGGGAAATATCGACTTCGATAAACATCGGCACATCTTCTAGAATAACCTCTAAATCCTTTTCAAGA
The DNA here is from genome assembly GCF_027497975.1 of Streptococcus sp. SM5. Classification (NCBI taxonomy): domain Bacteria; kingdom Bacillati; phylum Bacillota; class Bacilli; order Lactobacillales; family Streptococcaceae; genus Streptococcus; species Streptococcus sp. SM5. The sequence continues at coordinate 79,123 of NZ_JAJNSC010000004.1, forward strand.
GTTTCTGGATTATCAAACTTATAGTTTTTTATACCGTATGCTTGAGCCATTAACTGGAAATCAGGAAGTGTATCAAATACAGACTCCGAAGTTCTTCCTTCATAGAAAGATTCTTGCCACTGACGAACCATACCTAATGAGTGGTTATTAAGCATAATAACTTTGATTGGCACTCTATAGATATTCAAAATAGCTAACTCTTGGTTGGTCATCTGGAAGCCACCATCTCCCACAAAGAGTACTACTTCCTTATCTGGATTTGCAATCTTTGCTCCGATAGCTGCTGGTACCCCAAATCCCATGGTTCCTAAACCACCTGAAGTTACAAGTTGACGCTCATTTTGATATGGATAATACTGAGCTGTCCACATTTGGTGTTGCCCAACGTCCGTTACGACAATGGCATCACCTTTGGTCAATTCACCAACTCGTTCAATAACTGCTTGCGGTTGAACGACACGTTCTTTTTTATCATAAGAACGAACACGGTTTTTATCCTTGGTTACTTTATCAATCCATTTTGTTGTGTCATTGTGAACAATAGGCTCTGCAAGGAGCATTTCTAAAGCTTTCTTTGCATCTCCAACCACTGGTATATCCGCACTAATTATCTTACCAATCTCTGCTGCATCGATATCAATATGGGCAACCTTAGCATTTTTGGCAAAAGTTTTTGGATTCCCAGTTAAACGGTCATCAAAACGGCATCCAATGCTAATCATGAAATCAGCCTCGGTCATTGCTATATTTGCTGCAAATGAACCATGCATTCCACCCATACCTAAGAAAAGCGGGTGACTAGTGGCAATAGTCCCTTGTCCCAAAAGTGTTGTTACAACAGGAATTTGGTAACGTTCTGCAAATTCATTTAATTCTTTAGAAGCTTCAGCATAACTAATACCACCACCAGCAAGTAGAACTGGTTTTTTAGCTCTTGATAAGTGCTTCAATATTTTTTTAATCTGCATCTCATTCGGTTCAAGAGTTGGTTGGTAACTAGGAAGAACGACTTTAGGTGAATAGATAAAATCTGTTTCCAAAGCTGAGACATCTTTGGGAAGGTCAATAACAACTGGTCCCGGACGACCTGTAGTTGCAATATGAATGGCCTCCGCTACTATTCTTGGAATATCTGCAGTTTCACGTACTTGATAGTTGTACTTAGTGATTGGCATAGTAATACCAACGATATCTGCTTCTTGGAAGGCATCCTTACCAATACCAGGACGCGCTACCTGACCTGTAAAAACTAAGAGTGGAACGCTATCGCTCATGGCATCTGCAATACCTGTAATGGCATTAGTTGCTCCTGGTCCACTTGTGACGACCGCAACACCAAGCTTCCCTGTTGATTTAGCATATCCTTCAGCTTCATGAAGACAGCCTTGTTCATGACGGCCAAGAATATGACGAATACCTTTAAAATTATATATGGCATCATATAGAGGTAAAACTGCCCCGCCTGGATAACCAAAAATTGTATCAACGCCTAAGTCACGAAGTGTTTCTAAAACTAAATCCGATCCTGTCTTAGGAGTTTCTAAAGTGATTTTCTCCATTCTTCCCCTTTCTCTTCTCTTAAAATGACTTGTTTCTATGATACCATTTTTTCAAAAATTTTCAATAGAAAAGAAACAATTTTCTGAATTTTCTATATAGACGATTTTCAATATCAAATTAAATTAGTAAAATTTTATATTATGACGACAAAAAAGGTTGAGGTAAATCTACCTTCAACCTTTTTGTTTTAAATTTTATACTTATTAAAGTGAGTTAACGTCAACCTTGATACCAACACCTTGAGTAGTTGTGATTGTCAAGCTTGTTACGTAAGTTCCTTTAGCAGTAGCTGGTTTAGCTTTTTGGATTGTTTCGTTGAATGCTTTGAAGTTTTCAACCAACTTGTCAGCTTCAAATGAAACTTTACCGATGATAGCTTGTACGATACCTGCACGGTCTGCACGGTAAGTGATCTTACCACCTTTAGACTCTTCAACTGCTTTAGCAACATCCATTGTTACAGTACCAGTTTTAGGGTTTGGCATCAAGTTACGTGGTCCAAGGACACGTCCAAGACGTCCAACAAGAGCCATCATGTCAGGTGTAGCGATAACTACGTCGAAGTCCAACCAACCGTCGTTGATTTTAGCAACAAGGTCGTCTTCACCAACGAAGTCTGCACCAGCAGCTTTAGCTTCTTCAGCTTTTGCACCACGTGCAAATACAAGAACGCGAGCTGTTTTACCAGTACCGTTTGGCAATACCATTGCTCCACGGATTTGTTGGTCAGCTTTTTTCACGTCGATGTTCAAGTTGTAAGCAACTTCTACAGTTGCATCGAATTTTGCAAAGTTAGTTTCTTTTGCAAGAGCTACAGCTTCTTCTACGCTGTATGCTTTTGTGCTGTCGATTTTCTCAAGAGCAGCACGAAGTTGTTTGCTTTTTTTAGCCATTTTCTATTCTCCTTGTAAGTGGTTCAATCGATTTTCATCTCCCACGTCACTTCTCGAAATGATGAAGTCTTGCGGGTTATCTTGGGATGTTATTGATTAGTCAACAACGTTGAATCCCATAGAACGAGCAGTACCTTCGATCATACGCATTGCAGACTCAAGGTTTGCAGCGTTCAAATCTGGCATCTTAGTTTCTGCAATTTCTTGTACTTGCGCACGAGTAACTGAAGCAACTTTTGTTTTGTTAGGTGTACCTGATCCTTTTTCAACACCTGCAGCTTTTTTCAAAAGAACAGCAGCTGGTGGTGTCTTAGTGATGAAAGTAAATGATTTATCTTCGTATACTGAGATAACAACTGGAATGATCATACCAGCTTGATCAGCTGTACGAGCGTTGAACTCTTTTGTGAATCCCATGATGTTGATACCAGCTTGACCAAGAGCAGGTCCAACCGGTGGAGCTGGTGTAGCTTTACCAGCAGGGATTTGCAATTTTACAAGTTTTTCGATTTTTTTAGCCATTTTTAAATCCTCCTTTGTGGTTTTGGCGGTAATGATAAGATTTTTACCTCCCACAAGTATGTTTTACACATACCCTACTATTATACACTAATCTATCCCAAATGCAAGAGAAAAATTCTATTTTTAGAGAAATTTTATAACTGAATTTGCCTATCATTTCGATTTTAAAAGTGTTGCAAACTATGAATTTAAAAACCGCTCTATTTTTGAGCGATTTTTAAAAATAATTTAGCCTAGTTAGTGTCCAGTTTTAAGAGAAAGCCAACCCCACTTTCAGTCCTTCTACTTTCCACAAATCCAAGAGATTCAAAACATCTTCTAGAGATAGGATTAAAAGTGTAGATTTCTTGAACTTTCAATTCTGTCCATCCCCTTTGACGAGCTAGATCAATCAAAGCCTTCAAAACTTTGCGTCCAAGTCCTTGATGCTGATAAGTTGGATTGCCAATCACAATAGGAAGATTCTCCTGAGATAAGGTGACATCACCAATTGGAAACCACTCCCCCTTTTCTCGAAACTCAATCCAGAACAAATTCCCGTTACTTTCTAAATAGGAATACATGGTATTTAATTTTTCCAAACTATAGGGTATTCTAATGCCGTCTACAAGTTCTACCAAATCCACATCTTGATACCAGCCCAAAGTTGCATCATGATGATCTGCTAAAAAATAGGGAACTAGACGTAAGGAATCATCTATCTGAATGATTTTTGTCATCATTTTCTACTCCTAATACTAGCTCCGCTGCTTGATTAAAACCATCACACCAGTTATACCATTTTGCTTCATACTCATCTTGAGGTAAGATACGATTTTTTAGATCTAAAATAGAGTAAATCTTTCTTTCCTCACAAGCTTGCGCATAAAGATGATAGATTTCATCACCACCATCTTTATCAAACTCAGCAGAAATCGTATCCTGACCTAGTAACAATGCCTGATAAGCTCTGTGATGCCCGTCTGTAATTAGCAAACGATTTCCAAATGCAAGAACACTGATTGGATTAATACTTGGCTTTTCTACCGACTGATAAAGCATCTGAATATCTTGCAACTTCTTCTCTGATAAGTAAAGTTGACTCGGATGAAGATCCTTTATGTTGACTTCCATTTCTTTCTCCTCAAGAGAATTTGATACCTACTTCTGCTTACCTGTAAATCTCCACTGAAAGCGCAGCTTGTCGTAAAAAGGAAACTCAATAAACAAGATTCCTAGACCTAGACTCAGGCTTGCCAGAACATCTGATGGATAATGGACACCAAGATAAACTCTAGAGACAAGAACACTAACTAGGTAAAGTCCTAATAGTCCTTGCAAAGCTAGCTTTGTAGTAGTGTTTTTCACTCTCTGACCTAGGATAATGATCAAGGAACCGATGAGTAAAGTCACCGCCAGTGAATGCCCACTTGGGAAAGAAAAACCCTTTTCCTCCACTAAATGTAAAATATCTGGTCGTGGACGTTGATACAGGTGTTTTAAGGACACAATTAAAATACCGGCCAGACCAAGATTCCCAGCTACCAATAGGCTCTCAGTTTTCCACTTTTTCAGGTAAAAGATAGCAATCAAAATAATAGCCCAACTAATGACAATAGGTAAATCAATCAGACGTGTAATTCCACGAAAAATCAAAGTTAAGGTCTCGGGTAAATCACCTCGAATAGCTGTTTGAACCGAGGAGTCCAATGTTACCAGTTGCTCTGGATAAAACTTAACGACATAACCCAGAATTACAAATAGTAAAAGGGCAAAAGAGCCCTTTGTTAAATATGTTTGTTTATCTTTCATAACGTTTTAAAGTTACCTTTAAGAAGACATAAATCAACCAAAATGCTAGTGCAAAGATAACACCTTCAATTAAGTTAAAAGGTAAAACCATTGTCAACAGATAGTTGCTTAGTCCTAGAATTTTCTCAATATCAAAATTAGCAAATTTAGAATATAAGGGAACTGCATACACATAGTTAAGAACTAGCATAGCCAAGGTCAAACCAATCGTACCAGCTAGGGAAGCTAAAGCGAAACGAATTGGTGTTCGATCTTTTTTCCATATCAAACCAAATGCAAGAACAAAAACTCCTAAAGCCACAATATTCATCGGCAAACCGATATAGGTGCTGACTCCTTGATTATTTAAAATCAACTTAAGCAAGGAACGAAGTAAAATTATCACAAAAGCTGCGGGTAAATCAAGCACAATCAAACCTACTAAAACTGGTAATATGCTGAACTCAACTCTTAAAAAGGACGCCGCAGGCAAGAGTGGAAAGTCAAAGTACATCAACACAAATGAAAGTGCTGATAAAATTGCAATGGTCGAAAGTCGACGTGTGTTTGTCATAACAGGTTCCTCCAATTTTCTATAAAATCAGAAGAAGTTGGAAAGTACCACTCTATCTATCAACTCAACTATATCAAAAACAATCTATTGGTCAAAAACACCAAAAGAACTTCCTATATATTTAAGTGGAATAGATAAAATTATTCTTTCGTCTTCTCCCATCCAGACTATACTGTCGGTTGTGGAATCACACCACATCAGCTTGCGCTCGCGGACTTCTTTTAGAGTATGGAAACGGAGATTTTTCTTTTAGACTAGGCGACAAGCTATAGGCATAACTTTTGGTTAGGCAAAGCTTGGCAACAAAGTATAAAAGGAAAAGAACATTTCCGACTAAAAGTCACCGCCGGTCGGGAATCTCACCCAGCCCTGAAGACCCTTTTATCATAACAAAAAATGCTTGCAAGTGCAAGCGTTAAGTATTCGCTTTCATGATTATTTCAATTTGTCAGTCTCATAGGTATGAACCAAATCCAAACCGGCAAAATTCTGTTGACGCAAAGCTTCGTAGACAATCATGCAGACAGTGTTGGAAACATTGAGACTACGGACATGTTCATCATTCATAGGGATGCGAAGAGCCTTTTCTGGATGCTCCCTCATAAAGTCTTCCGGCAAGCCTTTATCTTCCCTCCCAAAAAGGAAATAATGATCCCCTTCCGTTGTAAAATCAGCGTCCGAATAAACCTTTTCTGCAAACTTGGAAATCAAGTAAAGCTGCCCATCGATTTTCTTTACAAAATCAGACAAACTATCATAAAAATAGATTTCAAGCTTATCCCAATAATCTAAGCCAGCTCGTTTCATTTTACGATCGTCAATAGGAAAACCCATAGGTTTGATGATATGTAAGGGAGAATTGGTTGCTGCACAAGTACGCGCAATATTTCCTGTATTTTGTGGAATCTGAGGTTCAAATAATACAATGTGGTTTGTCATAATTTGCTTCCTTTTATCATTGCAAAAAAATAGCCACACTGCCCGGAGTCAAGCTCAGCAAACAGCGTGGTTAAGGCATCGTTAACTTACCTCACAACAGGTTTGAAGTAAATCAGCGAAACTACTTTCTTAGTATATCACTTTCAGATTGATTGTCAATAGAAACGTCTTGAATTTTTCACTTTTTTCACAAACATATTTGCATAGTCAGTAAACACTCTAACAATTATTAAAATCGTTATATCTCAGAATACCATATCTTGAAAAACAATGAAAATTTATAGGAAATAAAGATTTTTATGATTTGACTTTTAAGATTAGGAAATGTCTCGGAATAGATAAAACTAGCGGTTCTTAAGTGCATTTTTTTATAAAAAAGAGTATGATAGAAACATATTGAAAAAGTAGGTTAAATAACTATGAAAATTATCCTTGTCGGAGGGGGAAAAGTTGGTTCCGCCCTCTGTAGCTCTTTAGTAGCAGACGATCATGATGTCGTCTTAATTGAGCAAAATGAAACAGTCCTTAATTACATGACAAGACGTTTTGATATTATTGGACTTGCAGGAAATGGAGCTGACTTCGCTATGCTAGAAGCAGCTAATGTCCAAGATTGTGATGTTTTTATTGCCATGACTCAGTACGACGAAGTCAATATGGTTGCAGCTGTTCTTGCTAAAAAAATGGGAGCAAAAGAAACAATTGTTCGTGTTCGTAATCCTGAATATTCCAACCCTTATTTTAAAGAAAAAAATATTCTTGGATTCTCGCTGATTGTCAATCCTGAATTACTGGCAGCTCGTGCTATTGCCAATATCATAGACTTCCCTAATGCACTTTCAGTTGAACGTTTTGCTGGTGGTTTGGTCAGTCTAATGGAATTTATCGTTCGAAAAGACAGTAATATCTGCCAAATGTCTATAGCTGATTTCCGTAAAAAATTTGGAAATGTCATTGTCTGTGCTATTGAACGTGATCACAAACTCATGATCCCAAGTGGTAACATGATTCTTGAAGATAAGGATCGCATCTTTGTTACAGGAGACCGGATTGACATGATGCTCTTCCATAACTACATCAAATCTAGAGTAGTTAAGAGCTTACTCATCGTAGGTGCTGGTAAAATTGCATACTATTTATTAGGTATTCTAAAAGATAGTCGCATTGATACCAAGGTCATCGAACTCAATCCTAGTCGGGCGGCCTTTTTCAGCGAAAAGTTCCCAAAACTCTATATTGTGCAAGGAGATGGGACTACCAAAGACACCCTTCTAGAAGAAAGTGCGCAACACTATGATGCTGTCGCTACGCTTACTGGGGTCGATGAGGAGAATATCATTACCTCGATGTTCTTAGATAGTATTGGAGTTCAAAAAAACATCACTAAAGTTAATAGAACTAGTCTTTTAGAAATTATTAATACCCCAGATTTTTCAAGTATCATCACGCCGAAGACGATTGCTGTTGATACAATCATGCACTTTATCCACGGGCGAGCCAATGCTCAATATTCTGATCTTCAAGCTATCCACCACCTCGCAAACGGTCAGGTAGAAACTATACAACTTCTTATCAAAGAAGAAAATAAAATGACAGGCAAACCTTTGTCAAATCTCAAATTTAAGAAAGATATCTTGATTGCTGCTATTATCCGAAACGGAAAAACCATCTTCCCAACAGGCGAAGATACTCTTGAAGTGGGAGATAAATTGGTTGTCATTACCTTGCTATCAAATATCACTAAGATCTACGATCTGTTAGAGAGGTAAGCCATGAATAGAAGTATGATTCGCTTTCTTCTCGCAAAACTCCTCTTAATTGAAGCAGTTTTGCTACTAGTTCCAGTGGCTATTGCTCTATACTACCAAGAATCAAGCCAGGTCTTTATCGCCCTTTTTTCTACTATTGGCATTCTAACCTTACTGGGTGGCGCAGGGGTTATCATTAAACCAAAAGAGAAACACATTTACGCAAAAGAGGGAGTCTTAATCGTTTCCCTCTGCTGGATTCTTTGGTCCTTCTTTGGTGCTTTACCTTTTGTCTTTTCAGGTCAAATCCCGAACTTGATAGATGCATTCTTTGAAATCAGTTCTGGATTTACAACAACGGGAGCAACAATTTTAAACGATGTGTCTGTCCTAAGTCGTTCTCTATTATTCTGGCGAAGCTTTACCCACCTCATTGGAGGAATGGGGGTACTTGTCTTTGCCTTAGCAATTATGGATAACGCTCAGAACAGTCATATGGAGGTCATGAAAGCTGAGGTTCCTGGACCTATTTTTGGAAAAGTAGTCTCTAAACTTAAGAACACCGCACAAATTTTATATGTACTTTATCTAGCTCTCTTTGTCCTCTTTATCATTCTTTATTACATGGCAGGAATGCCACTCTATGACAGTGTCGTTATTGCTATGGGGACTGCTGGTACTGGTGGTTTCACTGTTTATAATGATGGTATTGCCCACTATCAAAGTTCTTCAATTACCTATCTCACCAGTTTTGGGGTTCTAGTATTTGGTGTCAATTTTAACCTCTACTACTATCTCATGCTACGTCGAGTAAAAGAGTTCTTTTTTGATGAAGAGCTTCGGACTTATTTTTTGATTGTTGCGACCGCAACTGCTCTAATCACTTTAAATACAGTCCATCTTTATCATAATGTCTCAGAAAGTTTTGAGATGGCTCTCTTTCAAGTTTCAAATATTATCACTACAACTGGTTTTGGTTATGGAAATATTACTAGTTGGCCCCTCTTCTCTCAATTTATCCTACTCTTATTGATGGCTATCGGAGGCTCTGCTGGTTCAACAGCAGGTGGTCTTAAGATCATTCGAGGACTCATCATGGCAAAAATTGCTAAAAATCAGGTGTTATCAACTCTATCTCCTCACCGTGTCCTCACTCTCCATGTCAATCAAGCAGTAATTGATAAGGATACCCAGCACAAGGTTCTCAAATATTTTGTGATTTATGTCATGATTCTAATCGGCTTGATTTTCATCATCAGCTTAGACAATAATAATCTGTTGATTGTAACAAGTGCTGTATTTAGCTGTTTTAACAATATCGGCCCTATCCTTGGCACAACAGCAAGTTTTTCAATCTTTAGTCCTTTCTCAAAGATCTTGCTTTCTTTCGCTATGATTGCTGGGCGACTTGAGATATACCCTATCTTACTGCTCTTCATGAGAAGAACTTGGTCTAAACGATAAAAATAAAATCCTCTCCAATTCGAGAGGATTTTTTACATTTATTTTATGGCGTCTGATAGAATCCTCCTTGCAAATATGTTATAATAAAGTAAATTTTCAGGAGGAACTTCAATGAATTTTTTTAAAGATTATCGCAAACGACTTGCATGGTTTGGTATTTTACTGGTAGCCATCGTTCTTTCACAGACCCCAATGGCACTTCTAGGTTTGCTAGCCCAAACTGAGATTCCTTCCATCTGGTCTGGAATCATTATTAGCCTTGTTTCTATACTTGTTTTAGCTATCTTTTTGTATGGCGCTCATAAAAGTGAGCTTTTAGTGATTAAGAAAAAACTCTTTAGTATCAACGATTTGCCTAGAATTGCCTTGAGTTACCTAGCTATCTTTGTTGGAAATCTCATAGGTGGCATCATGTTACAATTACTTAATCAAACAACAACTTCCAACCAACAAATTCTCAATAATCTCTTCTCTGAAAGCTCACTTATTGCTATGTTCTTTCTAGTCGTTTTAATTGCGCCGATTTGTGAAGAGATTATCTGTCGTGGCATTATCCCAACCAAGCTCTTCCAAGGCTATGAAAAAGTGGGATATGTACTAGGGTGGCTACTCTTTCTCCTAGCTCACGTTCCTTCAAATTTCCCGTCATTTATAATTTACGGTTGGATGTCTGCTGTCCTAACTTGGACCGCATACACAACGCGTCGTATAGAAATGTCTATCGCCATTCATATGGTCCTAAACAGTGTCAGCTTTATTTTGCTTACCCTAGTAGTATTATTATCGAGATATATTGGCATGTAAACTAGGACAGGAAAAAACTTAAAACAACTACTTAAAAACCCATGAATATTACTATTCATGGGTTTTCTATCTGTTACGACGTAAAACTTTACTAGTTGAGCGCCTAGCCAAGTTCCATAGAAACTTGGCGTTAGTTACTTAGATTGTCACACAATCAAGTAACTCTGGTGATCTACATTTTTTCTTCCAACTCCACGTCTGGATACTTGTCCGCAAACCAGCGAAGGGCAAAGTCATTTTCGAAAAGGAAGACAGGTTGGTCAAAGCGGTCTTTGGCCAAGATGTTTCGACTTGAAGACATACGCTCATCCAAATCCTCTGGTTTAATCCAGCGAACGGTCTTTTTACCCATTGGGCTCATAACGACTTCTGCATTGTACTCATTTTCCATCCGGTGCTTGAAGACTTCAAACTGCAATTGACCAACGGCACCTAACATGTATTCACCTGTTTGGTAGTTGGTATAGAGCTGAATAGCTCCTTCTTGTACCAATTGCTCGATTCCCTTGTGGAAGGATTTTTGTTTCATGACGTTCTTAGCAGATACCTTCATGAAGATTTCAGGGGTAAAGGTTGGCAGTGGTTCAAATTCAAATTTGTTTTTGCCAACTGTCAAAGTATCTCCCACCTGATAAGTACCAGTATCGTAAACCCCGATAATATCTCCTGCTACGGCATTGGTCACATTCTCACGACTTTCTGCCATAAATTGGGTAACATTTGATAGTTTAGCACTCTTACCAGTACGAGGAAGATTAACACTCATACCACGCTCGAATTCACCCGATACGATTCGAACAAAGGCGATACGGTCACGGTGACGAGGGTCCATGTTGGCTTGAATTTTAAAGACAAAACCTGAGAAATCCTTATCATAAGGGTCGACAAGTTCACCGTCTGTTTTCTTGTGCCCATGAGGTTCTGGAGCAAACTTGAGGAAGGTTTCTAAGAAAGTCTGCACCCCAAAATTAGTCAAGGCCGAGCCAAAGAAGACTGGTGTCAAATCACCTGCAAGAATGGCTTCCTCTGAGAATTCATTTCCTGCTTCATTCAAGAGTTCGATATCCTCTTTCACTTGTTCGTAAAATGGGTTGCTAGCAAAGAGTTTATCGCCATCTTCTAGGCTGGCAAAACGTTCATCCCCTTTGTAGAGTTCCAAACGTTGGTTATAGAGGTCGTAGAGCCCCTCAAAGGCTTTCCCCATCCCGATTGGCCAGTTCATTGGGTAGCTAGCAATACCTAGGACTTCTTCCAATTCTTGCAAAAGGTCTAGTGGTTCACGACCATCTCGGTCCAACTTATTCATAAAGGTAAAGACTGGAATCCCACGATGTTTAACAACCTCAAATAATTTTTTGGTTTGGGCCTCGATACCCTTGGCAGAGTCCACCACCATGACGGCAGCATCCACCGCCATCAAGGTACGATAGGTATCTTCTGAGAAATCCTCGTGCCCTGGAGTGTCTAGGATATTTACGCGCTTACCATCATAGTCAAACTGCATCACAGATGAGGTTACCGAAATCCCACGTTGTTTTTCGATGTCCATCCAGTCAGATTTGGCAAAAGTCCCTGTTTTCTTCCCTTTTACGGTACCAGCTTCTCGAATTTCTCCCCCAAAGTAGAGCAATTGTTCAGTAATAGTAGTCTTACCCGCGTCTGGGTGAGAAATAATGGCAAAGGTACGGCGTTTCTTAATTTCTTCTTGAATAGTCATAAGTTCTCTTTCTTTCTACTTTTTTAATTATTTCGACTTTTAATCACTCTTTGTTACATTGGACTCTAAGATTCCTTTCAACACTCCATTATATCGGATTTTAGAGAGTTTTTCAATCGCTTATAAAAGAAAAAGCAGGTCAAGATAGTTGACCTACTTTTGAGATTCTTTTGTTCAATATTTATTTTATATCGCTAGTTACAATCTCTTCAAAATTTAATTGTTTCTAAAGCAATTTTCTTTTTCCAGCGTTTCTTAAACAAAATATCAAAGAGTACTAGAGCTGAAGATAGAATGATAGAAACCATAAGATACTTTATCCATAAAGGAGCGTTAGGAATAAAAGGTGTCGCATTCAAAAGCCCATAATTCCCTCCCGTTACTTGGTTGACCCCTACTAAAAATAGATTGAGAATAAAGGTGTAAGCGATAATTCGATACTTTTTAAGTAAGGTCTTATCGTAGTGATTCATGAGATAAACCAGAGAATTAACCAAAAGAGCGTAATGTCCAATCAAGAATGAAAAGCTGGTAATATGCGGAAAGTCATAAGGATCAAAGACTGGATAACCCAAGGCAAATACTGCCCCGCTAGCTCCCAAAAGTGCAAAATACTGCTTGATTTTCCACTTATCTGGCAGAAAAACAACAGCAAACATGGCCAAACGACAATGGTAAAGAGGTAGGCTGTTTGAAAACGGAATGCTAAAACCAATATACCAAGTGTAAAGAGCTAATAACTGGACTATTTGAATCCCTTTAAAGAGTTTAACAAATGTTGAATTCTCGTGATAAGCAAGTGAACCGTAAATAGATAAGGCAAGTAACAAAATGATTACCCCATACCAGATGATAGAGATGGCAGGCGGTGCAGTCGATTCAGTTGTAAAAAAATGATTCATAAAATCTCCTTATGGTAACAAATTTCAGATTTTTGTCTTCCTGATTGTATGTTTATATTTAACAAGTTGATTGATGAGGATGATAACTCCTATCATCAAGCTGGTCACTATCAAATAGTTAAGCAAACCGCCATGATCCCCAATCATAGGAGGCTTGCTCATAAAGCCATAATTCCCTCCTGTTGCAAAATTAGCTAGAAAGATAATAGCATTGACACCAAAGGTCATCTGACAAATCTTCCAAATATCCCTATTTTCAACGTGATAATATCTAACAAGATAAATCAAGCAGTTAGCCAAGAGGGCCCAGTGTCCGAAAACATTGTTCACCGAGGAAACATGGGGGAAGGGAAAAGGATAAAAAACTGGATAAACTAAAGCCATGATAGAACCAAAGACTCCCAACAAGGCAAAATATTGTTTAAAAAATGTCTTATTTGGAGCAAAAAGAATAATCCACATAGCCATGCGGCTATGGTAAAAAGGGAGAGCCTCAGACAGGGGCAGGCGCGCCGAAATATACCAAGCGTTGATAATCAGCAATTGGATCAATTGTCCCCAATACCAAAAATCTCGATAGCGCTTAGAAGAGGTATAACGAATCGATAAAACGGTTATAACTACTAAAGACGTAGGTAATAAAAAGTACCAGGCTCCCAAGTGTGGAGGGACTGTTTTTTTACTGGTAAAAAGCAACTCCCAAAGCGTCATGTTTCATCCTTAACATGTTCTAGTTTGATTAATTCTACATCCTTTTTACCAACTAGAAACTACTGTTATTCTTTCTACTGATTTCAACCATTATATCGAATTAAAATCCTTTTTTCAATTTCTATTTCTTTTCAGCTTCTCTTGCCTTATTTATAGGAAAATATGGTAAAATAGAACAGATAAATAATCATCATTTCACGAAAGGATATCCGATGAAAATTACGCAAGAAGAGGTAACTCACGTTGCCAATCTTTCAAAATTAAAATTCTCAGAAGAAGACACTGCTGCATTTGCAACAACACTCTCAAAAATTGTTGATATGGTCGAATTGCTAAGTGAAGTCGACACAACTGGTGTCGCACCTACTACAACTATGGCTGACCGTAAAACTGTCCTCCGACCTGATGTGGCTGAAGAAGGAACAGACCGTGACCGCTTATTTAAAAATGTGCCTGAAAAAGATAACTACTATATCAAGGTGCCAGCTATCCTAGATGATGGAGGAGATGCCTAATGACTTTTAACAATAAAACCATTGAAGAGTTGCACAATCTCCTTGTTTCTAAGGAAATTTCAGCAACTGAACTAACTCAAGCAACTCTTGAAGATATCAAATCTCGTGAGGAAGCCCTTAATTCATTCGTTACTATCGCTGAAGATCAAGCTCTTGCACAAGCTAAAGCCATTGATGAAGCTGGAATCGATGCTGACAATGTTCTTTCAGGGATTCCCCTAGCTGTTAAGGATAACATTTCTACAGATGGTCTCTTAACAACAGCAGCCTCAAAAATGCTCTATAACTACGAACCTATCTTTGATGCAACAGCTGTTGCCAATGCAAAAGCTAAGGGCATGATTGTCGTCGGGAAAACCAACATGGACGAGTTTGCCATGGGTGGATCAGGCGAGACTTCTTACTACGGTGCTACTAAAAATGCTTGGGATCACAGCAAGGTTCCTGGTGGATCATCAAGTGGTTCAGCTGCAGCAGTAGCTTCTGGACAAGTCCGTTTATCACTTGGTTCTGATACTGGTGGCTCTATCCGCCAACCCGCCTCCTTCAACGGGATTGTTGGTCTCAAGCCAACCTATGGAACAGTTTCACGTTTTGGTCTTATTGCATTTGGTAGCTCATTAGACCAAATCGGGCCTTTTGCACCAACCGTTAAGGAAAATGCCCTCTTGCTTAATGCTATTGCTAGCGAAGATACTAAAGACTCAACTTCTGCCCCTGTCCGCATTGCTGACTTTACTTCAAAAATCGGTCAAGACATCAAAGGCATGAAAATTGCTTTGCCTAAGGAATATCTTGGTGAAGGGATTGACCCAGAGGTTAAGGAATCTATCCTCAACGCTGCTAAGCACTTTGAAAAACTCGGTGCTATCGTTGAAGAAGTTAGCCTTCCACACTCTAAATACGGGGTTGCAGTATACTACATTATTGCTTCTTCAGAAGCTTCATCAAACTTGCAACGCTTTGACGGAATCCGTTATGGCTATCGTGCAGAAGATGCAACTAATCTTGATGAAATCTATGTAAACAGCCGTAGCCAAGGTTTCGGCGAAGAAGTAAAACGCCGTATCATGCTTGGTACTTTCAGTCTTTCATCAGGTTACTATGATGCTTACTACAAGAAGGCTGGACAAGTTCGCACCCTCATTATCCAAGATTTCGAAAAAGTCTTTGCGGATTATGACTTGATTTTGGGACCAACTGCTCCTAGCGTTGCCTACGACTTGGATTCACTCAACCATGATCCAGTTGCTATGTACTTGGCTGACCTTTTAACAATTCCTGTCAACTTGGCTGGTCTACCAGGGATTTCTATTCCTGCTGGATTTGTTCAAGGTCTACCAGTAGGACTCCAATTGATTGGTCCTAAGTATTCAGAAGAAACAATCTACCAAGCTGCTGCTGCCTTTGAAGCAACAACAGATTACCACAAACAACAACCCGTGATTTTTGGAGGTGATAACTAATGAACTTTGAAACAGTCATTGGACTTGAAGTCCACGTAGAGCTCAACACCAATTCAAAAATCTTCTCACCTACTTCTGCCCACTTTGGGAATGACCAAAATGCCAATACAAACGTGATTGACTGGTCTTTCCCTGGGGTACTACCTGTTCTCAATAAAGGTGTTGTCGATGCTGGTATCAAAGCAGCTCTTGCCCTCAACATGGACATCCACAAGAAGATGCATTTTGACCGCAAGAACTACTTCTACCCTGATAATCCTAAAGCCTACCAAATCTCTCAGTTTGATGAGCCAATCGGTTACAATGGGTGGATCGAAGTGGAACTAGAAGATGGTACGACTAAGAAAATTGGTATTGAACGTGCTCACTTAGAAGAAGATGCAGGTAAAAACACCCACGGTACAGATGGCTACTCTTATGTTGACCTCAACCGTCAAGGGGTACCATTGATTGAGATTGTATCTGAAGCAGACATGCGTTCACCAGAAGAAGCCTACGCTTATCTAACAGCCCTTAAAGAAGTTATCCAATATGCTGGTATTTCTGACGTTAAGATGGAGGAAGGCTCTATGCGTGTGGATGCCAACATCTCCCTTCGTCCTTATGGTCAAGAAAAATTCGGTACCAAAACTGAGTTGAAGAATCTCAACTCCTTCTCAAATGTTCGTAAGGGTCTAGAATACGAAGTGCAACGTCAGGCTGAAATCCTTCGTTCTGGTGGTCAAATCCGCCAAGAAACTCGCCGTTATGATGAAGCTAATAAAGCAACTATTCTCATGCGTGTTAAGGAAGGTGCTGCAGACTACCGCTACTTCCCAGAACCAGACCTACCACTCTTTGAAATTTCAGACGAGTGGATTGAGGAAATGCGCACTGAGTTGCCAGAATTTCCAAAAGAGCGCCGTGCTCGCTATATTTCTGACCTTGGTTTATCAGACTACGATGCTAGCCAGTTGACTGCCAATAAAGTCACTTCTGACTTCTTTGAGAAAGCTGTTGCCCTAGGTGGTGATGCTAAGCAAGTCTCTAACTGGCTCCAAGGTGAAGTAGCCCAGTTCTTGAATGCTGAAGGTAAGACGCTTGAACAAATCAAATTGACTCCAGAAAACTTGGTAGAAATGATTGCTATCATCGAAGATGGAACGATCTCATCTAAGATTGCTAAGAAAGTCTTTGTCCACCTAGCTAAAAATGGTGGAGGTGCTCGTGAATACGTTGAAAAAGCTGGTTTAGTTCAAATTTCAGATCCTGATGTTTTGATTCCAATCATCCATCAAGTCTTTGCGGATAATGAAGCTGCTGTTGCCGACTTCAAGTCAGGCAAACGAAACGCTGACAAGGCCTTCACAGGATTCCTCATGAAAGCAACCAAAGGCCAAGCCAACCCACAAGTAGCCCTCAAACTGCTTGCCCAAGAATTGGCTAAGTTGAAAGAAGATTCATTATAATATAACTGTCACAAGCTAATAAAAATTCTAGCTTGAGGCCTTGCACTTTGTACTCACATAGTTAGGAGACATATGAAAAAGTTATATACTCTTATCGCTACTTGCTTGCTTCTTCTATTTGTGACACCCCTACAATCAATCGATGCAGGTGTCGGCCATTCTCGAAGTGGTAGCTCTAGTCGCAGTAGCTCCAGTTCAAGTAGTAGCCGAAGTCGTTCCAGTAGTAATAGCGGTAGTTCTTCCTACAGAAGTAGCTACCGTTCTGGTGGTAGTTCCTATAGTTCGAGTTTCTCTAAGCAAGAGTTGTACGGAATTGTAGTCTTTTTAATAGGTGTTTATGTAGTTGTCTTATTTCTAAAGAGTAAAAGTAATCAAAGCTCATCAGAAAAATCCTATAGTCGCGCTACTGTATATTATCCCCCAAACCATCGTCGAGTTGAACACAATACAATAGCTACTAGTCGTGTTAAATATGGCGATCCAAACTTTGATGCGGATGCTTTCACTTCATGGGTTAGAGAAGTTTACATCCAATTACAGGCAGCCTGGACTAAAAAAGATTGGAATTTGGTGCGCTCACTTGAAAGTGCTAGCCTCTATTCTCAACACAGTGCTCAACTGGAAGACTATATCCAATCTCAAACAACGAATGTTTTGGAACGTGTTTACGTTGAAAATGTTCGAATCAAAGATTTCTACGAAAATCCAGATGGAAATGATACTTTGATCGTTATCTTATCGTCTACCTTGAGAGACTATGTCATCGAAGACAAGACTCGTAAGGTTATCGAGGGAGACCCTCAACAAGATCTATTTACAGTTTATCAAATGAACTTCATCCGCAAACATGGCAGTCAAACTGAAAGCAATGTCCAAGATGAAGCTGTTAGTGACCACTGTCCAAACTGTGGTGCTCCACTTAAAATCTCAGCTATTAGTCAATGCGATTATTGCGGAGCTGAACTCACACGTAGTCCAAATCAATGGGTTCTTGATACCTATGAAGTTGTGGATGAAGACGAACTTTATAATTAGGAGGAAATTATGGGATTTATTCGTGCTGCCCTTTCAGCTGGGCTAAATAGTTTTAATGATAGCAAATTCAAGGAAGCCGTTGTACTTCCAGACCACGTCTCTTCAGACGTCATGGCCATCAAGGGACTATTGCTTACAAAAGATCCTGACGGTGGTTCAAGACAAAGCAACCAAAATACTGGTCTTTTAACAGACGGTTCTGTTGTTATTGTTCCTCAAGGATATGTTGCTATTCTTGTCAATAACGGTACCTTCCTAGGGGATGTACTTGAAGCTGGAAGCCATGAATGGCGTGCAGGTGATAACGCTTGGCTCCTTGAAAAAGGTGGAATCAAGGGTACTTGGGAAAACTTCAAAAACCGCTTCTCTTTTGGTGGACAAGTTATTACTCGACAAGAAATCATCTTTATCCGTATGCAACCAATTGCAGGGAATAAATTTGGTACCCAAAATGCTGTAGAGTATTTCAGTGAACGTTACCAACAATTGCTCAACATTCGTTTCTACGGCTTGTTTGATATTAAGGTTGCGGATCCAGTTCTTTTCTATGTTAGCTCTATCAGTCAACAAATTGAAGATCACAAACCATTTACACTCCAAGATATTGCTCAAGGAACTCTTCGACAAAATATCTCTCCTAAAATTGCGATTGCAATTGCCAAATTTACTAATGAGTACCGAGTTGATATCTATAGCCTCAATGCTAATCAAGATACTTTTAATGAAATCGCTAAACAAGAAGTCAACAAGGTATGGACTGGTCTTTACGGTATTGAAGCAACCAATATCCTTCTTGAAGACTTGAGTTATGACCAAGAAAGTCTTGAAATTGTTCGCAAACTTGATAGCGAACTAGTTGCCATGAAATACAACACGATTGAGATTGAAGAACGTCGTGCTCGTAACGAAGCTCTCATTGCGGCTGCCAATAATGAAGGCAATGGCAATGGTATGAACATGATTATGGGAATGAACCTAGGACAAACCCTCGGTGGTCAAATTAACCAACAGGCCCAACCTATGAATCCAAATCAAAGCTATACTCCGGTACAACCCGCTGATCCAAACCAAGCTGTTACTCCCGTACAAACTGCAAATCCTGAACAAGTTGCTAGCCCAGTACAATCTGTTAATCCTGAACAGACTATTATCCCCGAACAAGCAAGTAACTCAGTGGAACCTACTCATCAAGAAGTAACAAGTCCTGCAGAAGAAACCAATAAACCTGAACAATCAACCAATTCAGAACAAACTGCAAGTAAAAACTTTTACATCGAAGTAGATGGAAAATATGTATTAGTAACTAGAAATGAAAATGGGGATATTGTACCCGTCAACTAGTTCATCTTCTCTGATATTTGAGAATTTTAGGCTATTATGATACAATAAAGAGTAAACTATTTATAAAAGAGGTATAAACATGATTGAAGCAAGTAAACTAAAGGCTGGTATGACCTTTGAAACAGCTGACGGAAAATTGATCCGTGTTTTGGAAGCTAGCCACCACAAACCAGGTAAAGGAAACACTATCATGCGTATGAAATTGCGTGATGTCCGTACTGGTTCAACATTTGAAACTAGCTACCGTCCAGAGGAAAAATTTGAACAAGCGATTATCGAAACTGTGCCAGCACAATACTTGTACAAAATGGATGGAACAGCTTACTTTATGAATACTGAAACATACGACCAGTATGAAATTCCTGTTGCTAACGTTGAAAACGAATTGCTTTATATCCTTGAAAACTCTGATGTTAAAATCCAATTCTACGGAACTGAAGTAATCGGTGTAACAGTACCTACAACTGTTGAATTGACAGTTGCTGAAACTCAACCATCTATTAAAGGTGCGACTGTTACAGGTTCTGGTAAACCAGCAACTATGGAAACTGGTCTTGTCGTCAACGTTCCTGACTTTATCGAAGCTGGACAAAAACTTGTGATTAACACTGCTGAAGGAACTTACGTTTCTCGCGCTTAATCTCTAGAAAGAGGTCATTCTATGGGAATTGAAGAACAATTTGGCGAAATCGTTATCGCCCCACGTGTACTTGAAAAAATCATCGCTATTGCTACTGCCAAAGTAGAAGGAGTCCACTCTTTCTCAAATAAATCAGTATCTGATACTATTTCAAAACTCTCACTTGGTCGCGGTGTATATCTAAAAGAATCTGACGAAGAATTGACAGCTGATATCTATCTCTACCTTGAGTATGGTGTTAAGGTACCTAAGGTAGCAATGGCTATCCAAAAAGCCGTTAAGGATGCGGTTCGTAATATGGCAGATGTCGAAATCTCTGCTGTCAACATTCACGTTGCTGGCATTGTGCCCGATAAGACTCCAAAACCAGAATTAAAAGATTTGTTTGATGAGGACTTCCTCAATGACTAGTCCATTATTAGAATCTAGACGCGAACTACGTAAATGTGCTTTCCAAGCACTTATGAGTCTTGAATTTGGTTCTGATTTAGAGACAGCTTGTCGCTTTGCCTACACTCATGATCGTGAAGACGAAGAGGTAAAACTCCCTAACTTTCTTACAGATCTAGTATCAGGTGTTCAAGCTCAAAAAGAGGATTTAGATAAACAAATTACTCAGCACTTGAAAACAGGTTGGACAATTGAGCGTTTAACCTTGGTTGAAAAAAGTATTCTTCGTTTAGGAGTTTTTGAAATCACTTCCTTTGATACTCCTCAACTCGTGGCCGTTAATGAAGCTATTGAGCTTGCAAAAAGCTTTTCAGATCAAAAATCAGCCCGTTTCATTAACGGACTGCTCAGTCAATTTGTAACTGAAGAAAATTAAATATAAAAAGTGTTTGATAGATATCAAACACTTTTTATTTGTCTCCTCAAATGCTATCTAAAAAAAACGATTATAGATTAAATTAGAAAGCAACAACCAGATGAAATCTGCATGAATGAGAAAGTTAATAAAACTATGGCACAGGATGGTGATTTTTAAATTCTTTGTCCAACGGTAGACTAAAGCAAAGAAAAGACCGAAAAAACAATAAATCATCAAACTGATGGGGTCGCGATGGGACAATACCAAATGACTGAGCCCAAATATAAGAGCTGATAAGATGACATCCAAGTAGTATTTGGACTTAGGGAAAAAGGTATTCATAAAATAGCCTCTATGAACAATCTCCTCCAATATAGGCCCCAAAATGACAACTGAGATAAAAGAGAAGCAAGTCGTTAAAATAGTAGATTGCTCACTGAAGGATAGGACCGAAAGAAGGTCTTCAAAGATATAGTTGTTATTAATGAAGCGACTAAACTGTAAGTGAAAAGCACTTAACAACTGACGGACAAAATAAGCAGCCACTAAACTAACTAAAAGGTAAAAGAATATGGATTTCTTCGAGCCCTTTTTTTCAAAAATATAGAGCATTCTTTTCTTTTTTAGCCAATAGATAACTAGTCCTAAAAGAGCTAGTTGCTCTACTGCTACAATAATAGAATAGCCATCCATACCCCAGACAAACATCTTAGCCAGATAAAGACTACTGAAATCTAGTAGATAAATTGATAGAAATACCAGTAATGTATAGATTCCCAAATGGCCTAGTTTTTTCATACTTACTCCTAAAAATCTTTGTTGACTTATTTCAACAGTATACATATTTTTTTGATTATTTTAGCAATTATTTCTTCAACAGTCAATTGTTAATCCTGAAATGTATTTTATAGAAGCCAAAAAGCTAGAACTATTTCACAGTTCTAGCTTTCTTTTTAATATTTTCTAAAACGTTGGTATCGTTCTTCCAATAACTTCTCTAAAGGTATAGATTTTAGTCGCTCTACTTCTAGCTCTAGTTCATTTTTTACATGAGCTAACAAATCTTTACTAGTGAGACTACTTTCTGAAATAACCTTATCTACAACTTCCATCTCTAGAAGTTCATGAGAGGTTATCTTCATCAGTTCTGCTGCCTCCATGGCACGGCTTCCATCCTTCCAAAGGATAGAGGCAAAGCCTTCAGGACTAAGAACTGCATAGATAGAATTTTCTAGCATCCAAACACGGTCAGCTACTGCAAGTGCAAGAGCTCCACCAGATCCACCTTCACCGATTATAATTGCGATGATAGGGACCTTAAGATCACTCATTTCCATGAGATTTCGAGCAATCGCTTCTCCTTGTCCACGTTCTTCTGCTCCTACTCCAGGATAGGCACCCGCAGTATTGATAAATGTCACAATTGGACGACCAAATTTTTCCGCTTGTTTCATTAAACGTAAGGCCTTGCGATAACCTTCAGGATGAGGTTGTCCAAAATTACGGTTGAGATTATCCTGTAAACTTTTACCTTTTTGAATACCAACCACGCTTACTGCTTGATGACCTAACCAACCGATTCCACCTATAACTGCACCATCGTCTCTAAAAGAGCGATCCCCATGTAATTCAATAAAGTCATCGAAGATTCCCACTGCAAAATCCAGAGCAGTTAATCTACTTTGTTCACGTGCTTTTCTGACAATTTTTGCAATCTTCATCTGTGATTCCTCCCATGTAGTCTCACTAATCGAGAGATCATATCTGGTAGTTCTCTTCGTCTAACAATCGCATCCACAAAACCATGTTCCAGGAGAAATTCTGCCTTCTGGAAATCCTCTGGCAAATCTTCTCTCACCGTGTTTTCAATAACTCGGCGACCGGCAAAACCAACTAAACTTTGAGGTTCTGCTAAGATGATATCTCCCTCCATGGCAAAAGAAGCCGTTACACCTCCTGTTGTAGGATCAGTAAGAATGGTCAGATAAAAGAGACCTGCCTTAGAATGACGTTTCACAGCAGCAGAAACCTTGGCCATCTGCATTAAGCTCATAATACCTTCTTGCATACGAGCTCCACCAGATGCTGTAAAGAGAACGACAGGTAATCCCTCAAGAGTTGCAAATTCAAACAAACGAGTGATTTTTTCACCAACAACTGTTCCCATAGATGCCATAATAAAGTTGGAATCCATAATTCCCAGTGCTACCTTTTCTCCCTTGATTAGAGCTGTTCCTGTTATAACAGCCTCATCTAAACCTGTTTCCTGACGAATTTGGGCTAGTTTTTTACGATAATCAGGGAATTTCAAAGGATCTTTAGTTTCAATTCCAGTAAACATCTCTACAAAACTATTGGGTTCAACTGTTAAATCCAACCGTTCTTGAGCAGAAATACGGAAAGTATAGTTGCAGTGGGGACAAATACGCTCACTTCCCAAATCTTTTTGATAGATCGTGTGTTTACAAGCTGGACACTTAGAAAACAGTTCATCTGGCACTACTGGTTTAGCTTGCTTTTTTTGCGTACGATTAGGTGTAATTCGTATATATTTATCTTTTTTACTAAATAGAGCCATACATCCCCCTTTTCAGTCTCATACTCTAGAATACTTATTTTTTAGCTTGATAATTTGGTAAGAAGGTTTCCATCAAGAAGGAGGTATCATAATCTCCTGCAATTACATGACTATCTGAAATCAAATCCAATTGAAAATTAGTATTAGTCTCCACACCTTCAATTTCAAGTTCACATAGAGCACGTTGCATTTTCATAAGTGCATCAAAACGATTTTCACCATGAACAATGATTTTAGCAATCATACTATCATAGTAAGGTGGAATAGTATAGCCTGGATAAACTGCCGAATCTACTCTCAAGCCTACACCACCACTAGGAAGATAAAGATTTTTTATCTTACCTGGACTAGGTGCAAAATTAAAAGCTGGGTTTTCTGCATTGATACGACACTCAATGGCATGTCCTTTTAGAACAATGTCTTCTTGCTTTAACGTCAAGGGATGACCAGCCGCGATACGGATTTGTTCCTTGACAATATCCACACCAGAAACAAATTCTGTGACAGGATGTTCTACTTGGATACGAGTATTCATCTCCATAAAGTAGAATTTACCAGTTGCTTCATCTAGTAAGAATTCAATGGTCCCAGCATTTTCATAACCAACAGATTCCGCCGCACGGACTGCTGCAGCACCTATTTCATTACGGAGTGTCTTACCAATCGCAATAGAAGGGCTTTCTTCTAAAACCTTTTGGTTATTCCGCTGAAGCGAACAATCACGCTCACCTAGGTGAATAACATGTCCCATTTGATCAGCAAGAATCTGTACTTCAATATGGCGGGCAGGATAAATCACGCGCTCTAGGTACATAGCACCATTACCAAAGTTTGCTTTGGCTTCACTAGAGGCTGTTTCAAAGGCTGATACGAGATCATCTGCCTTTTCAACCTTACGAATTCCTTTACCACCACCTCCAGCTGAAGCTTTCAGCATGACAGGATAACCAATTTTTTCTGCAATAGCCAAGGCCTCTTCTGCAGTATGGACTTCTCCATCTGAACCAGGAATGACGGGTACATTAGCCTTAATCATTTGAGCACGGGCGTTAATTTTATCCCCCATGACATCCATTACACGAGCTGAAGGACCAATAAATTTGATACCGACTTCTTCACACATAGTTGCAAATTTGGAATTTTCACTTAAAAAACCAAATCCAGGGTGAATAGCTTCTGCCTCGGTTAAAACTGCAGCAGATAAAATAGCATTAATATTTAGATAAGACTCTGTTGCCTTACCAGGACCGATACAAATAGCCTCATCAGCTAAAAGTGTGTGTAGAGCTTCTTTATCAGCAGTTGAATAAACAGCAACTGTTGCAATTCCCAGCTCTCTTGCCGCTCGAATAATTCGAACTGCGATTTCTCCACGATTAGCAATTAAAATCTTTCGAAACATGGATAACCTCCTAGTTTCCAATTGCAAAGGTTAGGGTTCCACTTGCTGCTAGCTTACCATCTACTTCTGCCTTCGCTTCTACTACGGCGATTGTACCACGACGTTTGACAAATGTAGCGGTCATGACTAATTGATCACCAGGTACAACTTGCTTCTTAAATTTGACCTTGTCCATACCCGCATAGAAGACGAGTTTCCCTTTGTTCTCAGGTTTTGATAATTCTAAAACGCCTGCTGTTTGTGCCAAGGCTTCCATGATCAGTACCCCTGGCATTACAGGGTAGGCTGGAAAGTGTCCGTTGAAGAAAGGTTCATTAATCGTTACATTTTTAATAGCAACGATTGTATCTTCACTGACTTCCAAAACACGATCAACTAAGAGCATGGGATAGCGGTGGGGCAAAGCTTCTTTAATTCCTTGAATATCAATCATTTGATACGTACCAAGCCTTTCCCAAACTCAACCATTTCTTCATTTTCAACAAGAATTTCTGTTACGACACCGTCTTTAGGTGCTGGAATTTCGTTCATAACCTTCATAGCTTCAATGATGACCAAGGTTTGGCCTTTTTTAACAGTATCTCCAACACTCACAAAATATGGTTTATCTGGTCCAGCAGCCAAGTAAGCTACCCCAACAAGGGGACTCTCTACAAGATCACCTTCAGCTTCTTGATACTCAACTGTTGATTCTACTTGAGTTTCTTCTGCTATTGGTGTTGAATTAGTAGCAACAGATTCTATTGATTGTTCTTTGGCAATCGCTTCAATCGGCTGATGGGAATGAACTGTTTGAACTGGCTGAGCAAATTCTGAAACCATTCTTGCTTCATTCTTACTGAACTGCAATTCGTCCCTTCCATTTTTATAAGAAAATTCTCTCAAACTTGATTGGTCAAATCGAGCCATCAAATCTTTGATTTCATTTAGATTCATCTTTACTTATTCTCCCAACGTTTGAATGCAAGGACTGCATTGTGTCCACCAAATCCAAAAGTATTTGAAATAGCATATGGAATCTCACGTTCCAAACCTTGCCCAAAGATAACATTTGCTTCAATATAGTCAGATAATTCTGTTGTTCCTGCAGTCATAGGTACATAACTATTTCGCATTGCTTCAATCGTAGCAATAGCTTCAACTGCACCTGCAGCCCCAAGCAAGTGACCAGTAAAAGATTTAGTTGATGATACTGGAACTTCTTTGCCTAAAACAGCCACAATAGCACCACTTTCTCCTTTTTCATTAGCTGGAGTTGAGGTGCCATGTGCGTTGACATAACCAACCTGGTCTGGACTGATTCCTGCTTCTTCTAAGGCAAGTTTGATAGCCTTGATAGCTCCCTTACCTTCTGGATGAGGTGCTGTCATATGATAAGCATCACAGGTATTTCCGTAACCAACAACCTCTGCCAAGATAGTTGCTCCACGCTTCTCAGCATGTTCTAAACTTTCTAATACTAGCATACCTGAACCTTCACCCATGACAAATCCATTACGATCCTTATCAAATGGGATAGAAGCACGAGTTGGATTTTCAGTAGTTGATAAGGCTGTCAATACTTGGAATCCAGCGATTGCAAAAGGAGTAATAGAAGCTTCTGATCCTCCAACTAACATGATATCTTGGAAACCAAATTTGATAGAACGGAAGGCATCTCCGATAGCATCATTTGATGAAGCGCAAGCTGTGTTGATAGATTTACAGATACCATTGGCACCAAAGCGCATAGCTACATTTCCTGCAGCCATATTTGGCAAGGCTTTGGGAAGTGTTAATGGTTTAACACGTTTTGGCCCTTTTTCGTGAAGTCGAAGGACTTGGTCTTCGATTTCTCTGATTCCACCGATACCTGATGCAACGATGACACCAAAGCGGTCTTTATCAAGTGCTTCTACGTCAAGATTAGCATGGTCAACTGCTTCTTGAGCGGCATACAAGGCATACAAAGAATAGTCATCAAAGCGATTGGTATCCTTTTTTACAAAATATTTGTCAAAAGGAAAATCATTAATCTCTGCTGCATTATGGACGTCAAAAGCACTGTGATCAAACTTGGTAATCTTATCAATCCCAATCTTTCCAGTTTTTAGACTATTCCAGAATTCTTCCGGTGTATTGCCAATCGGAGATGTTAATCCGTAACCAGTTACTACTACTCTATTCAATTTCATTATTTCACCTCTACTTTAACGATTATTGCATGGTTAGTCCACCATCAATAGCAATGACTTGTCCTGTTAGATAATCTTGACTTGCAAGAAAGACTGCCACATCTGCAACTTGTTCTGCTTGACCAAACTGTTTCATTGGAATTTGTGCCAACATTGCATCCTTGACCTTATCGCTTAAAACAGCTGTCATATCTGACTCAATCATACCTGGTGCAATGGCGTTTACCCGAACATTACGTCCAGCAACTTCACGCGCTACAGACTTGGTAAATCCAATTAAGCCAGCCTTAGAAGCCGCATAGTTTGCTTGACCAATATTCCCCATTAGACCAACAACACTGGACATGTTGATGATGGCACCTTCTCGAGCCTTAATCATCTGTTTCAAAACAGATTGGGTCATATTGAAGGCTCCCGTCAGGTTAACTTTTAACACTCGTTCAAAGTCCTCTTCTGTCATCTTTAGCATGATTGTATCTTGGGTGATTCCTGCATTATTGACCAAAACATCGACAGATCCGAGTTCTCCAATCGCTTGGTCAACCATTCTCTTGGCATCGGTATAGTCTGATACATCTCCAGAGATAGCAAGGACCTTAACACCGTATGATTTAAAACTAGCTAAGAGCTCCTCGGAGATTTGACCACGGCTATTCAAGACTACATTGGCACCCAGGCTAGCAAACTTATGAGCTATTGCAAGACCGATTCCACGGCTTGAGCCTGTAATAAAGACATTTTTATTTTCTAGTTTCATGTTTCTCCTTTCAGAACCTCAACTATCTCAGTTAGTTATTAATAAGTGTTTCTAAACTTGCTTGATCTTCCACATTAGCTAGATCAGCTGCTCTATCAATTTTTTTAACAAAACCTGATAAGACTTTGCCTGGCCCAACTTCGATAAATCGGGTCACTCCAGCTTCTTTCATAAGAGCAATACTCTCATAAAAACGTACCGGTTCCTTAACCTGACGAGTTAAAAGTTCAGCTATTCTATCTTTTTCCATAATCTTAGCTTCTGTATTACCAACTAAAGGACAATTAAACTCGCTAAACTGAACATCAGTCAATACCTCGGCTAATTTCTGACTAGCAGGTTCTAGCAAAGCAGTATGAAAAGGACCAGACACATTAAGTGGAATCAAACGTTTAGCTCCAGCTTCTTGCAAGAGTTCAACTGCACGATCTACCGCAGCTATCTCACCTCCAATAACGATTTGATTTGGAGTATTGTAGTTAGCAGGAGTCACAATTCCGATTTCTGAAGCCTTTTGACAGACTTGTTCAATGACTTCAACTGGAGTATTTAAAACTGCAACCATCTTTCCAGAACCTGTAGGTGCTGCCTCTTCCATAAAAGAACCACGTTTAGCAACCAGGGCAACTGCAGCCTCATAGTCTAAGGCCCCACTCGCTACAAGAGCAGAATACTCACCCAAAGATAATCCAGCTACCATATCAGGCTTCAAGCCTTTTTTGACTAGCAAACGATAGATAGCAACTGATGTAGCTAAAATAGCAGGTTGAGTGTAGCGGGTTTGATTTAACTTGTCTTCTTCTTGGTCAATAAGCTGACGAAGGTCATAGCCCAAAACTTGACTTGCCTTGTCAATAGTTTCCTTTACAATAGGGTAGAGATCATAAAGTTCTTTGCCCATACCAAGATATTGAGCTCCTTGGCCTGCAAATAAAAAGGCTGTTTTAGTCATTTCTTGTAACTCCTATCCAACGAGAGGCTTCTTCTTGAATTTTTTTGGCTGCACCATAATAGAGATCTTTAAGAATTTCTTCGACAGTTTCTTCCTTAGATACGAGACCTGCAATTTGTCCCGCCATTACTGAACCACTATCTACATCTCCATGAACGACAGCCTTAGCTAGCGCTCCAGCACCCATCTGTTCAAACACTTCCAAATCAGGATTTTCCTGTTTAAAAGCATTCTTTTCAGCCTGTTCAAAATCACGAGTTAATTGATTTTTGATAGCACGGACTGCGTGTCCGAAGTGCTGTGCTGAAACAGTAGTGTCAATATCACGAGCTTTTAAAATTTTAGCCTTATAATTAGGGTGAGCATTCGATTCCTTAGCTACTACAAAACGGGTTCCGACTTGCACAGCTTCCGCACCTAACATAAAACCAGCAGCAACACCCTCACCATCAGCAATTCCACCAGCAGCAATCACTGGAATAGAAACAGCTGCAGCAACCTGACGGACCAAGGTCATGGTTGTTAATTTACCAATATGACCTCCAGCTTCCATCCCTTCTGCAATAACCGCATCCGCACCAATTTTTTCCATACGTTTGGCCAGTGCCACACTTGGAACAACAGGTATAACTGTAATCCCTGCATTATGGAAACGTTCCATATATTTGCTTGGGTTCCCTGCACCTGTGGTTACAACCTTAACACCTTCTTCAATCACAAGGTCGACAATGTCTTCAACAAATGGAGACAAGAGCATAATATTGACACCGAAGGGTTTGTCTGTCAATGATTTAATTTTGTCGATATTTACCTTTACTACTTCTTTAGGTGCATTTCCACCACCTATAATTCCTAGTCCACCAGCCTTGGATACAGCTCCAGCCAAGTCACCATCAGCAACCCAAGCCATTCCACCTTGAAAAATAGGATATTTAATATTCAATAGTTCAGTGATACGTGTTTTCATTTTGCCTCCAATTTTATTGCTCAGCTAATAGTTTGAAGATGCTATATTTTGAGCTTCAAACTATTAGCTAAACAAGAGGGAGTGGGTCTCCCCAACTCCTTCCTAGTTTATGTTAATTATTTTGTTTTTTCTTCAACGTAAGCAACCAAGTCACCTACAGTTTTTAAGCTATCTTCTGCTTCAATTTGGATGTCAAAAGCATCCTCGATTTCTGAGATAACTTGGAACAAATCCAATGAATCTGCATCCAAATCTTCGAAAGTAGACTCAAGTGTTACTTCTGATGCGTCTTTCCCAAGTTCCTCAACGATAATTTCTTGTACTTTTTCAAATACTGCCATGATAGACTCCTTTTAAATATATATATTTTTTATAAAAATGTGTTCACCACATGATTACCTAAAGTGTAACAATGAGCGTGCCCCATGTCAAACCTCCACCGAAGCCTGCCATGAGAATCGTTTGACTTCCATCCAAAAGGATTAAGCCTTCTTCAACACACTCAGAAAGTAAAATCGGGATACTTGCCGCACTGGTATTTCCATACTTTGTCATATTAGCAGGCAATTTATCACGATTAACCCCAATCTTTCTAGCCATTTTATCTAAGATACGATCATTGGCCTGATGGAGTAAGAGATAGTCCAAGTCATCTGTCGACACAGGACTCAAATCAATTGTCTCTTTTATTGATTTGGAAACATCTCGAATAGCAAAGTCGAATACTGCCCTACCATCCATTTTTAAGAAAGCACTTGCTTCTTTTTGAACGGAAAAGGGTGATGTCAAAGGTGTTTCACCGTAAGTCAAACACTCACCTCTAGCACCATCGCTATGTAAACTCTCCGCTAGAAAATGATTCGTTTTAGCTGATTCTAACAAAACACCACCAGCCCCATCTCCAAAGAGAACAGCTGTCGACCGGTCAGACCAATCCACTGATTTCGATAAAGTTTCAGCACCAATAACAATACCTTTTTGATAACGACCAGAAGATATCAATTTCTCTCCAGTTGATAACGCAAAGATAAATCCACTACAAGCTGCTGTCAAGTCGAAAACAAAAGCTTTTGTAGCTCCAATTTTTGCTTGAACTAGAGCAGCCGTCGAAGGTACCATTGAATCCGGTGTTACAGTAGCAACAATAATAAAATCAAGTTGCTCTGCCAAAAGCCCAGCTTGGCTAAGTAAACGTCTAGCAACTTCTGCAGATAAATCACTAGTGGATTCTGTTTTAGAAATATGCCTTTGTTTTATACCTGTCCGACTGGAAATCCACTCATCACTTGTATCCATAACCTGAGCCAAATCATCATTTACGATTACCTGCTCTGGAACATAATGAGCTACTTGGCTTATTTTTGCAAAAGCCATTATTTCAAATCCTCCAAAAATTGATAAAGATTAATCAAGCCTTTGCCCATAACATCTATTTCTTCTGGACTCATGCCATCGATAATTTTTTCCACCATTGCTTTGTGGAAACGTTTATGAAGACGATGGACCAAACGACCTTTCTTTGTCAAATGTAAATATACAACCCGACGATCTTGGTCTGATCGGATTCTTTCAATATAGCCTTTTCGCTCCAAGTTATTCAAACAAGTTGTTACTGTTCCAAGAGTTACCATTAATTCTTTAGAAACAAAACTTGGCGTTACATCAGAAAAATTGCCAATCACATCAATCGTATGCATTTCTTTGATAGAGATATCTTTAAAACGACTCCCTCTCAAGCTCACTTCCTCAATGACTAGTACATTATTAAATATAGATGTTAAGTATTCATTGATTAGTCTATAATCCAATTCTCACCCCTCCTTCACAAAAAAGCTTTTATAATCAAAACATTTGATAAGGAAAGTATATCAAACTTTAAAGGATTATGCAAGTTTTTTATTTTCCTAAAAACTTAGGACGTCGTCTTTCCGAATAAGCCAGAACTCCTTCTTTAAAGTCTTCGGTGTAGGCCAACGATTTTTGTAACTCCAACTCCAAGTTAGCATAATCTTGCCACTGTTTAAATTCACTTTCCCAGACTAGCTTTTTAATTGCCGCATAAGAGTTGGATGATCCACGTTTCAACTTCTTCAACAATTGATTTCTTGTTTTTTCTAACTGATCATTTGTACAAACACGATAAACGGCTCCTGCTTCAAAGGCTTTCTCAGCTGTAAAAGCTTCTCCTGTCATAGCTAGTTGTGTTGCTCGAGTAACTCCAAGTGCTCTTGTTAGCAAAAACAAACCACCAGCATCCGGCGCTAATCCAACACCAACAAAGGCTTGAATAAATTTTGCTTTATCAGTTGCAATACAGAAATCAACAGCCAAGGCCATATTGGCCGCGGCACCTGCTACAGCTCCGTCAACTTCCATAATGATAGGTTTAGGAATTTGCTTTATTTTAAAAGAAATAGTATTAACAAGCTCAGCAATTTTTCCTAAAGATCCGATATCATCCTCATCGACAGCACGTTTCATTTCTACCAAATCGCCTCCGACAGAAAATACTTTTCCTAAGGCATTGATCAATATGTAAGAAACTGCTCCATCCTTTTCAGCTAGGTTCAAAGCTTCTAAGATTTCTTCACACATTGGGATATGGAAACCATTTGCCACTTCTGGACGATTTAAAGTAATGATTGCTAGATCATCTTGAACTTGATAAATAATATGATTCATATCCACTCCTTTTCATTTACAAAGATTTTTAAATTATTTTATTTTCAAATTATATCTTTTTATAAATTTTTGCACAAGGAAAAAATGATTAAAAGTGTATCAGCCGATTTTCGCTGTTTTGTATTTAATCTATTGAATCCTAATAGACAACTCATAAACGCTCAACAATATCTTAGATTGAGATTGCCTTCCACATCCTCGATTGAAAAAAGGTTCTCTTTCTGCTATAATCGTATAAAATACTTACTTTAGGAGTACTTATGAAGGTTGTAAAATTTGGGGGAAGTTCACTTGCCTCTGCTAGTCAGTTAGAAAAAGTTTTAAATATTGTAAAGAGCGATCCTGAACGACGTTTTGTAGTTGTTTCTGCTCCAGGAAAACGAGATGCTGAAGATACAAAGGTAACAGATGCCTTAATTAAATACTACCGTGACTATGTTGCTGGGAATGATATTAGTAAAAGTCAAAACTGGATTATCGAACGCTATGCTGCCATGGTCAGTGAATTAAAACTCAAACCAACAGTACTAGAGAAAATCTCAAAAAGTATCCGCGCTCTTGCAACCCTTCCGATTGAGGACAATGAGTTTCTTTATGATACCTTCTTGGCTGCAGGGGAAAATAATAATGCTAAGCTAATTGCTGCTTATTTCAATCAAAACGGAATTGAAGCACGTTATGTTCATCCAAGAGAAGCTGGAATTGTAGTTACTAGTGAGCCTGGAAATGCTCGTATCATCCCTTCAAGCTATGACAAAATTGAAGAACTCAATAATAGTTCAGAAGTTCTTGTAATTCCAGGTTTCTTTGGTGTGACTAAAGAGAATCAAATCTGTACCTTCTCACGTGGTGGATCTGATATCACTGGTTCAATTATCGCAGCTGGAGTTAAAGCTGACCTTTATGAGAACTTTACTGATGTTGACGGTATTTTTGCTGCCCACCCTGGTATCATTCATAAACCACACTCAATCCCTGAATTGACTTACCGTGAAATGCGTGAGTTAGCTTATGCAGGTTTCTCTGTCCTTCATGACGAAGCACTCCTACCAGCCTACCGCGGAAAAATCCCTCTTGTTATCAAAAATACCAATAATCCTGACCATCCAGGAACACGTATCGTTCTCAAACATAGCGATGATAAATTCCCAGTAGTTGGTATTGCTAGTGACGCTGGTTTTGTCAGCATCAATATGTCCAAATATCTCATGAACCGTGAGATTGGTTTTGGTCGTAAAGCCCTTCAAATCTTAGAAGATCTTAATATTGGTTGGGAACACATGCCTACAGGTATCGATGACCTGTCTATCATCCTTCGTGAACGTGAACTCACACCAATCAAAGAGGAAGAAATTCTCCGTCAACTCGTTCAAAAAGCTGAAGTTGACCATGCTGAGATCGAACACGATCTCTCTATTATCATGATTGTTGGAGAAAAAATGAAGAGTCATATCGGGGTAACTGCTACAGCTACTCGTGCCCTATCAGAAAACAAGATCAACATTCAAATGATGTCTCAAGGATCAAGCGAAGTTTCTATCATGTTCGTTGTTCAAAAAGACCAAGAAAAAGCTGCCATCAAGGCTCTATACCATGCCTTTTTCGGTGAAAGTAAGGAAGATTAAACATGGCACAATCTCTCAACAAAGTCATTGAACTTCAAACTACTGGAACCTCTTATCTAACCTTCTCAGGTAAGGTAGGAAAATTTCTAGTCGGGGATAAAGCCTTAGAATTCTATCCTGATGTCAATGTCGAACAATTTATCCAAATCCCCTGGTCTAGTATAAATCAAATAGGAGCCAACGTATCTGGTCGTAGGATTAGTCGACACTTTGAAGTCCTCACGGACAAAGGTAAATTCCTCTTTGCTTCAAAAGACTCTGGAGCCATCCTTAAGATTGCTCGGGAAAAAATCGGAAATGAAAAGGTTGTAAAACTTCCAACCTTACTCCAAATCATCGGTCGTAAAATCAAAAATCTATTTGCAAAAAAATAGAAAGTTTAGTATAATCATAGAAACGGATAAGTAGATTAATCCCTTCTTTCAGAAAGTCTGCGGGTGCTGTGAGCAGATAGAAGAGTTAATTGAAATTCTACCGTTGTTTTAAATCAAATACACAATCAAGTGCACATCTGTGAAGTTGGATGGAACCGTGGCTCTGCCACTCCAACACTTTGTCAGGTGTGCTTTTTTCATATAAAGGAGGACTCATGTTAGATATTAAACGAATTCGTACAGATTTTGAAGCTGTCGCTGAAAAACTAGCTACACGTGGTGTAGACGCTGCTATTTTGAATGAGATGAAAGAAATCGACGCGAAACGTCGTGACATCTTGGTCAAAGTAGAAACCCTTAAGGCAGAGCGTAACACGGTTTCTGCTGAAATTGCTCAAGCTAAGCGCAACAAGGAAAATGCAGACGACAAAATTGCTGCTATGCAAACCCTATCTGCTGAGGTCAAAGCGCTAGATGCTGAATTAGCAGAAATCGATGCTAAATTGACAGAATTCACTACTACTCTTCCAAATATCCCTGCTGACAGTGTTCCTATTGGAGCAGACGAAGACGATAACGTAGAAGTTCGCCGTTGGGGTACTCCTCGTGAGTTTGACTTCGAACCAAAAGCTCACTGGGATCTTGGTGAAGATCTTGATATTCTTGACTGGGAACGTGGTGGAAAAGTTACTGGAGCTCGATTCCTATTCTATAAAGGCCTCGGAGCTCGCTTGGAACGTGCTATTTACAACTTTATGCTAGATGAACACGGTAAAGAAGGTTATACAGAAGTCATCACACCTTACATAGTCAATCATGATTCTATGTTTGGTACCGGACAATATCCAAAATTCAAGGAAGATACTTTTGAACTCAGCGATACCAACTTTGTCTTGATTCCAACTGCTGAAGTACCACTGACCAACTACTACCGTGATGAAATCATTGATGGTAAAGATCTACCAATCTACTTTACTGCTATGAGTCCATCTTTCCGTTCTGAAGCTGGTTCTGCTGGTCGTGATACTCGTGGTTTGATTCGTTTGCACCAATTCCACAAGGTAGAAATGGTAAAATTTGCTAAACCAGAAGAATCATACGAAGAACTTGAAAAGATGACAGCCAACGCTGAAAACATCCTTCAAAAACTGAACTTGCCATACCGTGTAGTTGCACTTTCTACTGGAGATATGGGCTTCTCAGCTGCTAAGACTTACGACTTGGAAGTTTGGATTCCAGCACAAAATACTTACCGTGAAATCTCAAGCTGTTCAAATACAGAAGATTTCCAAGCACGTCGTGCCCAAATCCGTTACCGTGATGAAGCCGATGGTAAGGTTAAACTTCTCCACACCTTGAATGGTTCTGGACTTGCTGTTGGACGTACCGTTGCTGCTATTCTTGAAAACTATCAAAACGAAGATGGCTCTGTAACTATTCCTGAAGTTCTTCGTCCATACATGGGTGGAGCTGAAGTTATCAAACCATAAAATAAACAAGAGGAAGCATAACTTCCTCTTTTGCATTTCATGTAAAAAAACAGGTAGAAAATCTTTCATCTCTACCTGTTATTTTTATATTCTCTAGTAACCACCCATCATTGATGGATCCATAGCTGGAGCTGGTGCTACAGGTTCTGGTTTATTAGCCACAACTGCTTCTGTTGTCAAGATGAGACTTGCTACTGAAGCTGCGTTTTGAAGGGCTGAACGGCTAACCTTAACAGGGTCGATAATTCCTGCTTCAATCATGTTGACCCATTCACCTGTTGCAGCGTTGAAGCCAGTTCCAAGCTCTGCATTTTTCAAACGATCAATAACAATTGAGCCTTCATAGCCTGCATTGTAGGCAATTTGACGAACTGGCTCTTCCAAGGCACGAAGTACAATGCTACGGCCTGTTGCTTCGTCACCTGTCAATTCTAAAGCTTCAACAGCTGGAATGACATTAACTAAGGCAGTCCCACCACCTGCAACGATACCTTCTTCAACGGCTGCGCGAGTAGCATTAAGGGCATCTTCAATACGGAGTTTCATTTCTTTCAATTCAGTTTCAGTTGCTGCACCAACCTTGATAACAGCTACTCCACCTGATAATTTAGCCAAGCGTTCTTGGAGTTTTTCACGGTCGAATTCTGAAGTTGTTGTTTCAATTTGAGATTTGATGACAGCCACACGGTTAGCGATGGCTTCAGGATTTCCTGCACCTTCGACAATAACTGTGCTATCTTTATCAACAGATACTTTAGCTGCTTGACCTAAAGCTTCGATGGTAGCATCTTTCAACTCAAGACCAAGGTCTTCTGTGATAACAGTTCCACCTGTCAAAATTGCAATATCTTCCAACATCGCTTTACGACGGTCACCGAAACCAGGAGCCTTAACAGCTACGACATTGAAAGTCCCACGAATCTTGTTCAAGACAAGAGTTGGTAGAGCTTCTCCATCAACATCGTCTGCAATAATCAAGAGCGGACGACTGCTTTGAAGAATACTTTCTAGAAGGGGCAAGATTTCTTGGATATTTGAAATCTTCTTGTCAGTAATTAAAATGTATGGATTTTCAAGGTCTGCAACCATTTTTTCATTATCAGTAACCATGTATTGTGAGAGGTAACCACGGTCAAACTGCATTCCCTCAACCACTTCAAGCTCGGTTTCCATTCCACGAGACTCTTCAATGGTGATAACCCCATCTTTACCAACTTTTTCCATGGCTTCAGAGATATATTCACCAACTTTTTCAGAACGAGATGAAACGGCGGCAACCTGCGCAATCGCTTCTTTGTTAGCAACAGGAATGGCATTGTTCTTCAAGGCTTCAACGGCTGCAGCGACCGCAGTTTCAATCCCACGACGAATACCAATTGGATTTGCGCCAGCAGTAACGTTTTTGATTCCTTCACGAACGATAGCCTGAGTCAATACTGTTGCAGTAGTTGTCCCATCACCAGCAATATCATTCGTCTTAGAAGCTACTTCTGATACCAATTTGGCACCCATATTTTCAAAATGGTCTTCCAATTCGATTTCTTTAGCGATTGTTACACCATCATTGGTAATCAATGGAGAACCAAATGATTTTTCAAGCACAACGTTACGACCTTTAGGTCCCAAAGTTACTTTAACAGTATCTGCTAGAATATCAACGCCACGAACCATAGCTGAACGAGCGTCTGATGAAAATTTAATGTCTTTTGCCATACTTACTTTCTCCTATTATTCTTCAACGATTGCCAAGATACTAGCTTCACCCACGATGAGGTATTTTTCATCCCCATCTTTAACATCAATACCTGCATGAGCTTCAACTAAAACATGATCTCCAGCTTTTACACTTGGAGCGACTAACTCACCGCTCAAGGTACGAACACCTTGTCCAGTAGCCACTACAGTAGCTGTTTTCGTTTCTTCTTGGCCTGATTTTGCGAGGACGAATCCCCCAGCAGTTTGTTCTTTTTCTTCAATTTTCAAGACCACACGGTCTCCTAATGGTTTCAACATCTGTTTTCCTCCATAAGATAATCATATTGTTAGCACTCTTTGTATATGAGTGCTAAACCATAGTTCTATTGTATCACTTGGTCAAAAATAGTCAAGAAAAAAGTCTGATTTATAGCATAAAAAAGAGAGTGGGACAGAAATCGGTAATTCGTTAGAATTCGATTTCGTCGTCCCACCTCCGCACAGTTGAGTAGGGCTGTAAAAGCTGATGAAATCAGCGTAGTAGAGCCCACTCAACCACTGCGTCTTGCTCGACAACCCAAAGACAATTGAGAGGCTAGGACTTTTGTCCCAGCCTCCTATCATTTTAAAAGGGAAGTTCCTCCTCTTCCAAAACTAGATCTGCTAAGTCTTGGCCTGCATTATTTTCACGCATAGCACGTTGGGCACGACTTTCTAAAAGTTGGAAGCCTGTAGCGAGAACCTCGGTCACATAGTTGGTCTGACCATTCTTCTCGAACTTACGGGTACGAAGCTCCCCATCGACAGAAATGAGACTGCCTTTAGTCGCGTAGCTAGCCAAGGTTTCAGCTAATTTCCCCCAGACAACAATATTGATGAAGTCAGCTTCACGTTCCCCATTTTGGTCCTTGAAACGACGATTAATAGCAATAGTCGCACGAGCCACTGACTTGTCATTGTTGGTTTTGTGCAATTCTGGTGTAGACGTTAAACGTCCAATCATGATAACTTTATTATACATTTTTCATCCTCCTACTTAATAATTCGGAAGAATCCAAAAAAAGTTACAAGATTTGTAACTTTTTAAATAATATTAATCTCTATGAATCATAAATCCAGTCGCTTGTTGATTGGCCATGATGGTCATATCTGTGATTTGTACTCGACGTGGTTGACTGGTCACATAAACTACAGTATCTGCGATGTCTTGCGCTTGCAAGGCTTCAATTCCCTGATAGACCGTCGCCGCCCGTGCCTCATCTCCATGGAAACGGACTTTTGAAAAATCAGTTTCTACAATTCCTGGCTGAATAGTGGTCACCTTGATATCTGTCGCTATGGTGTCAATCCGAATCCCATCTGAAAAAGTTTTGACTGCAGCCTTGGTTGCTGAATAGACTGCTGCACCCGCATAGGCGTAAATACCTGCGGTTGAACCCATATTAATGATATGCCCTTGATTAGCTGCTATCATGGAAGGCAAGAGGCAACGTGTAACTGCCATCAAACCCTTGACATTGGTATCTAACATGGTCAACATATCCAACTCTTCATAGTCCTGATAAGGAGCTAAGCCTAAAGCAAGTCCAGCGTTATTAACTAAAACATCAATCGAACCTACTGCTTCAAGAATATCTGAACAAACCGTTTTAACCATTGTCATATCGGTTACATCTAGCGGAAAGGTCCAAACATTTTGATTCGGAAAGGCTTCTGCAAACTCTGCTTTTAGAGCTTCAAGTCTTTCTATTCGACGTCCTGTGAGAACAATATTTTCACCTTTTTCTAGATAGGCACGCACGATTGCTTCACCAATACCTGATGTTGCACCTGTAATCACTACATTTTTTGCCATCTTACTTTCTCCTATCTAGTTTAATAGATACTAGTTAGCAATTAAGCTGTCCAGTGTTTAGCCGGATCGAATGGTGTTCCAACTACCTGGTCGTCTGATAATTCAATGACACCACGTTTTTGGGGAGCATTTGGCAAGGCAAGTTCACGAGGACTACACATCATCCCAAAACTCTTTTCCCCACGAAGTTCCCCTGGGAAAATGAGATTGCCTTTTGGCATCATGGCTCCAGGAAGAGCAACAATGGTTTTCAAACCGACACGCGCATTGGGAGCACCAGCAACGATTTGTACTGTCTTGTCATTCCCAACAGCAACTTGGCAGATATTGAGGTGGTCACTATCTGGATGCGCAACCATTTCTACAATCTCACCAACCACAAATTTGGGTTCCTTGTCATTGATGATTTCTTCAGCAAATCCTTCTTCTTGCAATTCTTGGTTCAAACGTGCTACTTGGTCGTCAGTTAAAAAGACTTGACCGCGCTCAGCGATTTCAAACATGCTAGAAACTTCAAAAATGTTCCATGCGATAGTTTCACCAGTTTCTTTTAGGAAAACACGCGCTACATTACCTTTACGCTCAACATCTAGTTTGGCATCTCCACTGTTTTTCACGATGACCATAAGGACATCGCCGACATGTTCTTTATTATATGTAAAAATCATTCTTTTCTCCTATTTCAAACTTGCTAAAAAGTCATTGATTTGCCCCTTTGTTTTACGGTCACGATTGACAAAACGTCCAATCTCCTTGTCCTTGTCTAAAACAACAAGACTTGGAATCCCGTATACATCCCAAAGTTTAGCAAGTTCCATGTACTCATCTCGGTCTACCCGTATAAAAGTGAACTCTGGATTTGCCTCTTCAATCTCTGGCAAGGCAGGATAGATATAACGGCAATCGCCACACCAATCCGCAACAAAAAGGAAGACCTTCTTGCCATCCTGCTCCACTAGATTTGCTAATTCTTCGATATTTTTAGGAGAAATCATAAAACTTCCTCCTCGTAGATGAGATCTTCATCTTCATAGACAAAGGTATAGTGACGACCATCTTCAAAAATGACACCACCAACAAGACGTTCTAGGCTACTTTCGTATACTTGGACATAGAGAGTCCCAATCTCACCCATTTCTGAGAAATAGTCACGCACAATAGCAGTTAACTCTTCCTGTGTCTTCATGAGTTTGTGATCATCAGCTACTTTCTTAGCACCAAAGGCAAGTGCTCCAAGTCCTGCCACGACTAAACCTGTTTTAATAATATTTTTCGTTTTCATGCTAACATTGTAACACAAAAAGGCTCAAGGAACAATGAAAAAGAGAGTTCCACTCCCCTTTCCATTTTCTACAATTTAATAATTTCTCTCACCAAACAAACCTTCTGGTAAATCATGGAAACCTTTGCCTGCCTTGAAGTTTTCAAATTTACCTAGCAAGAACTGGTAGGCGTCCAAGCGACTCTCGTAGCGAATCATGGCATCTTTAGCACGCTCATCTTGATCTTCTTCATAGACCTTTTGACTTTCCTTGTGTGCCATATCGTTAATCATGATTTGGGTATTAACCCAGGCTTCAAATTCCTTCATAAATTCTTGCTCGTAACTCATTTTTTCTCCTTATTCTAATCCACGGAAAAAGTCTGTATCAATCTCACGGTAGGGTTGGATGTCCTGAACATATTCCAAGACTCCTTGAAACTCTCCTGCTTGATCATGGACAGCTGCGTAAGTGATATGGACAAACTTTCCACGTGATTCTGACTTGAACCACATCTCGTACTTGTCTTTTTTCCCATCACGAAGACCTTGCATAATCGCTTTGACTTTCTCCAAATATTTTGGTGGGTGGCATAGTTCGACATTTCTTCCAACTTGAGACGGTGTCCTCTTGAAAATCATCTCATCAGCTGGCGTATTATCGTTATAATACTGGAAGATATCATCCTTATTAACAAAGGTAATCTCCATCGGCAAATGATTAAGAATAAGATTGGCTTGTTCAACTGAGAGATAACCATTGCCAAAAGCCTGCTGGCTATTGCGGTCTACTACTGTTTCCTTTTCCTTAGGTGTGAAGGTGATGGTAAGCTGGCCTTCTGGCGTATCAATCACTTGCTGAACTTGTCCATCTACAGTTTCTGGCTGAATTGGTTCTTCTACACTTTTTTCCTCAACAAAACTTTGACGTTCTGGAATCCATTTCTCAGACGGACGGATAATGGCATATCCATAGGCGTCACTTTCCTCGGCAATCTGAATCCAGTCATCCTGGGTAAAGGATTCGAGCAGAATCATGAGAAGGATTGATTCTTCCTTAAATATCATACTTTCAAACTCTGTCGCAAAAATTTCAAAAGCTTCCTTTACGGCGGAAATCGGTACTTCTGGGAGCGACTTAGCTGCCACTAAAGCTGTTTGAAAGAGTTCCCTAATCTGATCATCAACTCCCCACATGACTTTGGGAGGTGAATCATGTCCATAACGTTCCATGATAGGAAAAAAGAGCTCTTCCTTGCGCTGGTAGTGAATATCAAATTGCCCAACAAGCCCCATCTGACGCAACAAACCCTTACGCATCTCCGCCAGCATTTCCTCGTCGTCCACAGATTCATAAGTCGAGAGCAATCTACGGACCCGAATCAAAGCAGCACGGAGAGCTAGATTTTCATCCTTAAAGATTCGTACAGGGTGACCAGGATGCTCGGTATCTTCAACTTCTACGCCCTTAACAGCATTTTTAAAAAGATTAGCATGCACATCACAGAGTTCCATGACATCTTCAAAGGTCACGCCAGAGTCAGAGTTCATCAACTCGTGCTCCATAAGGGAAATTTCAATAGCAGATACACCTGTAAAAGTAGCATCAAATCGTTCCTGAACGGACTCTGGAGAAGCTCCATTATGCAATTCTAATAAAATATCCCGCAGGATATGAATACGTTCATCTGCCATTAGTCTAATCCAATCACTTCATAACCATTTGCTTCAAGCGTACGCACAATCTTATCCATAGGAGTTCCCTCCAACTTAGATCCCTGTTTGAGCGATACTTTTCGCCCTACCGTATTTCGCATCAAGGGATTTGCAAGAGGTTTAAAACCAAGCTCAACCAAAATATCTAAAACTTCTGGATGTTTATCCACCACTTCCGCAACTGGAATTGATACATCGATTATATTGTCCATGAGAACCTCCATGAGTCTATTTCTAATCATTTAACTGTTTTTATTATACCATAAGGAACGGGATTAAAAAAACTAGCAACACAAGACTTGCTAGTTTCATCATATCAGTCAATTTCGATTACCTCAGCCTCTTTTCGAATAATTGCCATATCATTTTGATATTGCACTTCAGAATAGTTAACTAATTTGGATAATTCTTTTTGCAATCTTTCGCCCATGGGTTTCATAGTCGCATAGGTTAATCCCCCTGAAATAACCCCACCTAGAATAGGAATCGCTTTTCCCATTCCCTTTGCCAAGCCTCTCCTTGTAAGAGTAACCCCAAAAATTTTCATAACCTTTTTTAAAATAGGGTACCAGCCAGCCTTGCCTACGGTTTTCTGAGGTACTGTGGTCATTACATGTTTAGCGACTGTAACACCACCAGAACGAAGCAAGGCACCCGCTCCGTTTACCCCAAGCATGACCCCTAAATAAAGTAATAGTGTGTTTTTAGCTTCTTCACTTAAGTCATTTCTTGACGCCCAAAGATCATTAAATCCATAAATATATCCCAATTCTTGAGCTAATTTTAAGGAAAAAGCATAAAATTGGGCTACATCCGTTGGAATAGTAAGCGCCATTAGAATACCACCAGGTAAACCTGCTAGAACAGATGTTCCACTTGCTCGTAAAACATTATCTTTTATGCAGGACCTGGCTACCCTATCTAAGGTTTCCTGGGGTAATAATGAAGGAGGACCTTGTTCTAACAATTTGGCAATATCCTTCTTATCTAATTCTTTAGAGAAC
Source organism: Streptococcus sp. SM5 (assembly GCF_027497975.1). Lineage (NCBI taxonomy): Bacteria > Bacillati > Bacillota > Bacilli > Lactobacillales > Streptococcaceae > Streptococcus > Streptococcus sp. SM5. Next base: position 122,512 of record NZ_JAJNSC010000004.1, read on the forward strand.
TTCTCCACTAAAAATTTTTCTCTATTTACTTTCACGACAGGAAGCTTTACAACTTGTTGTAAAACTTTTATAGCTATATCTTGTTTAGCCATCTATATCTCCATTTTATATTCAAGTTAAGCTTTATCATATCATACTATTAGAGATTTATACATTTTTTTAACCGACTTTTAAGAAGGGCAACTAATTAATCTATCATCATGTTTAAAGTAACAAAAAAGAGGGTTGCCCCTCTTTCTTATTTCTTATCCAGGTTGCGTAACATTTCGTCAATCTTATTACCATATTCGATGGATTCGTCTTTGACAAAAGTTAAGTCTGGAATTTTGTATAAGGTCAAATTGCGACCAAGTTCACGTTTGATAGTTCCAGTTGCTTTTTCAAGCCCGACTTGAGCTTTTTGATTATCTGAGGCAAGATTACTCAAAATAGTGTAGTAAACCTTAGCCATTGATAAATCACCCAACATCTGAACATCTGTAATGGTCACACCTTGAACACGGGGATCACGGACTTTCTTTTGCAAAATCTCATTGACTTCACGCTTGATTTCCATGCCCACACGGTCCGTACGGAAATGATTTGCCATAATTCTTCCTTTCTTTTTAATGAGTTAAAAGCTAGGCCAGCAGACCTAGCTATTTTTAAATTTATTGATTTTCAGCTCAAATTGAAACGAAGTTCAATTTGAACTCATCCGCTTCTTTCGCCGTGGTGAAAGTGCAAGAACTGATAAATCAGTTCTTGCACAGGGGATTTTTGAGACATGTGGCTCAAAAATAAGCAATGAAACCATCGGTTTGCTTGCGTCCCTCACCACCTAAGAAAGGGGCAAAGAATTATCTCTTAACTTCTTCCATGATATAAGCTTCAATCACATCATCTGTCTTGAGATCATTGTAGCCATCAATCATCAAACCACCTTCACGGCCGTTTGTAACTTCTTTAACGTCATCTTTATAGTGTTTCAAGCTAGCTAGTTCACCATCGTAAGTAACTACACCGTCACGAATAACACGAACTTTAGAGTCACGGGTAACTTTACCATTGATAACCATAAATCCACCGATAGTTCCCACTTTAGAGACTTTAAAGGTTTCACGGATGATTGCTTCACCAATAACTTTTTCTTCAAATTCTGGATCAAGCATTCCTTTCATAGCCTCTTCCATCTCTTCAATAACCTTATAGATAATGCTATGGAGACGAATTTCCACATCATCAGCATCCGCTTGTTGACGGGCTTGTGGGGTAGGGCGTACGTTGAAACCAATGATAAAAGCATTAGAAGCTTCGGCAAGAGTTACGTCAGACTCATTAATAGCACCGACAGCTGAGTGAACGATAGTAACTTTCACACCCTCAACATCAATCTTTTGCAGTGATGCAGAGAGAGCTTCAACAGAACCTTGTACGTCTGCCTTGATAATAACGTTAACAGACTTGAGTTCCCCAGCTTTGAGAGTATCAAATAGGTTTTCAAGGCTAACACGTTGAGTTACCTGACGTTGTTTCAATAAAGCACGTTTAGCACGTTCTTCACCCGCTGCACGAGCAGATTTTTCATCTTCATAAACGGCAAAGTGATCACCCGCCATTGGCGCTTCGTTCAAACCAGTGATGGAAACTGGTGTTGATGGTCCTGCAACCTTAACACGACGTCCAAGGTCATTGGTCATAGCACGAACGCGTCCGAAAGTATTACCAACAACGATCGGGTCTTGAACATTCAAAGTACCTTGTTGAACAAGAAGGGTTGCAACCGCACCTTTACCTTTATCCAAACGAGCCTCGATAACAGTACCGATAGCACGAACTGTTGGGTCAGCCTTAAGTTCTTGGAGTTCAGCTACAAGAAGGACTGTTTCCAACAACTCATCAATGTTTTGGTTAAACTTAGCTGAAATTTCTACGAATTCAGAATCTCCACCCCAAGCTGTTGACATAACACCATGTTCTGCCAATTCACCAATAACACGTTCTGGGTTGGCACCTGGTTTATCAATCTTGTTAATGGCAACAATAATTGGTACGTTAGCCGCTTTTGAGTGGTTGATGGCTTCGATAGTTTGAGGCATAACCCCGTCATCTGCCGCTACAACCAAGATTGTAATATCCGTTACAGAAGCACCACGTGCACGCATTGAAGTAAAGGCCGCGTGTCCAGGTGTATCAAGGAAGGTGATCTTCTTGCCATTCTCCTCAATCTGATAGGCACCAATATGCTGAGTGATACCACCTGCTTCTCCTGTCGCAACACGTGAATTACGTAGAGTATCTAAAAGTGTTGTCTTACCATGGTCAACGTGTCCCATGATTGTAACAACTGGTGGACGTTCCACTAGTTGGTCTTCGTTCAGATATCCATCTTCAGCAAAGAAACGCTCAATATCAGCATTGTCCACTTCAACTTTTTGTTTGGCTTCAATACCGTAATCTACCATGAGGAGTTCGATTGTTTCACCATCTAAAGACTGGTTTTGTGTCGCCATCACGCCCATCATGAAGAGTTTCTTAACAATTTCAGCTGGCTCACGTTTGATACGTTTTGCGATCTCCGCAACGGTCATACCATCTGTATATTCAAATTCTGTAGGCAATTCATGGAACTTACGCTCCGTAACAGGTTTTGGAGTCTGGTTACGGTTATTTTGTTTATTGCCTTTTTTATTTTTCTTGTTATTGTTCCAGTTACTATTTCTTTGATTTCTCACTTGATTTTGACTACTTCGATTCTTTTGTTGTTTTCTTGGACCATCTTCTTCGTGATCATAATCATCACGTTCTTTATCAGGTCGAGCTTGCTTTTTACGACGTGTATCCACTGCAGACTCTTTCACTACAGGTGCTACCTCTAAAACTGGCTGAGTTTGTTCAACTGTTTTGGCAGCTTCTTCAAAGATTTCTTCAGGTTCCTTGCGTTTGTTCGCTTGGGCTAAAGCCTCTTTTGCTGCTTGAGATTGCTTAAAGCGCTCCTCGCTTGAACGAGCATACTCTGCATTTTGCTCTGCTTTAAGGGCTGCTGCACGAGCCTTGAAGTCAATACGAGGTCCAGCCTGTTTTGGTCGATTATCCTCTTGTTGACGACGTTCATTGCCACGATAGCCTTGTCCTTGCTGTTTTTTCCCTTGATCATTGAATCGGCGATTTTCACGATTTCCATGTTCAGGTTTCCCAGACTTACGTTCATCTGTCTTTTGACGAGGACCGCCTTGTTGATAATCCCGCTTATTTCCCTTTTGTTGTTTACGACGTTCTGCTTGCTCTTTGGCACGGGCTTCACGCTCAGCCTTAAAGTTACGACTCTGAGGTCTAGCAACTACCTTGTCAGTCTTAGCTTGCTCTGAGACTACTGTTTGGGTAGCTTCTTTTACTTCCTCTTGTTTGGGCGCCACAGCTTTAGGTTTCTCCTTTTGTTTAGGAGTAGGTTTAAAACTTGCCACAATTTTAGCAGCTAGTGCTTCCTCTACGCTTGAAGCATGGTTTTTCACTTCCAAGCCCAACTCTTTTGCACGCGCTACAACTTCCTTACTTTCTTTTCCAAGTTCTTTTGCGATTTCGTACAATCTTTTCTTAGACAAATCATGTCCTCCTCTTCTATTCCATAAGAGACCTCATTTTCTTTGTAAATCCAGCATCTGTCACAGCCAGTACTTTTCTTGATTTTCCGACTGCTATGCTTAATTCCAGTGTTGAAAACACGGTAATAACTTCTACTTGATAATAACGACTTTTATCCTGAATCTTCTTGGTTAGATTTGGGCCAGCATCATGGGCCAGAAAAACCAATTTGACTTTCTGGTCTTGGATGGCCTTAACCACCATTTCTTCACCGGATATTATCCGACCTGCTCGTTGAGCCAATCCCAAGAGATTGCTTACTTTTTGCTTATTCAAGTCCTAACTCTCTTCTTTTAACTTTGTGATCAACATAAGCGATTAATTCATCATAAAAGCTTTCATCGACTTCCATACTAAAACTACGGTTAAAGACTTTTTTCTTTTTAGCCTCTAGGGCTTCTGCATTGTCTAGCTTGATATAAGCGCCCCGACCGTTGGCCTTGCCTGTTGGATCAATAAAGACCTGTCCTTCTTTGTTCTTGACAATACGTAGCAAATCACGCTTATCAATCACTTCATTTGAGACCACAGACTTGCGCAAAGGGATTTTCTTTGTTTTCATCTTTCCCTCCTCTAGCAACTTTTATTCTTCGATCAATTCATCTGCATCTGCGTAATCCACTTGACCAGCTTCTTCCATCGCTTCAAACTCACTAGCAGATTTGATATCAATGCGGTAACCTGTCAAATGAGCGGCTAAACGAACGTTTTGTCCACGACGACCGATAGCAAGAGATAGTTTATTATCTGGCACAACGACCAAGGCACGTTTACTATCATTTTCATCAAAGATAACTTGATCAACTTCTGCAGGAGCAATAGCATTGTAAATAAACTCAGCTGGATCTGCTACCCACTCGATAACATCGATGTTTTCTTCTACAGGTACCATACGGTCGCTCTTAGCATCGTAACGAGCTGGGTGGAATTTGCTAGTGATTTTCTTAATGTTAGCTCCACCACGTCCAACGATTGTACCAATAGCATCCACATTTGGATTGTGGCTACGAACAGCAACTTTCGTACGATCACCTGCTTCACGAGCAACACTCATGATTTCAACGGTTCCGTCATAGACTTCAGGAATTTCCTGCTCCATCAAACGTTTGATCATTTCTGGATGACTACGGCTAACAAATACGTTAACGCCACGTGGATTGTCCTCCACTTTGTAGACATACACATCTATACGATCGTGGGAAGCAAACACTTCTCCAGGAATTTGGTCTTGTTTTGACAATTGGGCTTCGATACTGCCAAGATTGACATAAATAAAGCGGTTGTCAAAACGTTCTACTGTACCTGACATGATTTCTTGTTCATGCTCTTTGTAAGTATTGTAGGTAATGGCACGTGTTTGCTTGCGCATCTTTTCCATGATCGTTTGTTTGGCAGATTGGGCTGCTACACGACCAAACTCTCCTGGTGCCTCTTCAAACTTAATCTTATCACCTAGTTCATAAGCCGAATTGATGGCAAGAGCATCTTTCAAGCTGATTTCCAAGCGACTATCAAACACTTCATCAACAACCTCACGAACAGTGTAAACTGTAAAGTCGCCTGTCTTTTCATTAAAGTCAATAGCTACGCTATCTGATTGACCATAACGTCTGCGATAGGCTGAGCGAAGCGACTCTACTACTGCGTCGATGATATCTTCTTTTTTGATTCCCTTGTCTTCTTCCAGAATACGGAAGGCCTCTAGCATTTCTTTACTCATGTTTTCTTCACTTTTGAATCCTCAAAAGCTTCCTTTCTTTTCTATAGTTTTACTGCTAAACGTGCTTTTGATACCAAACTGTATGGAATGTTGACTGTTTTTTTACGAGTCTTGTCCATATATTCCATAGTTAATTCATCTTCTTCAAAGGAAAGCAAAGTTCCCTCAAAAACTTTCTGTTTATCAATGGACTGATAAAGACCAACATGGATATATTTCCCAACTGCACCAGCGACTGCTTCCTTTGTTTTCAAAGGGCGCTCTAACCCTGGACTGGTAATTTCTAGGAAATATTGTTCTGGGAAGGGATCCGGCTTGATGGTATCTAGGACAGGACTGATAATTTCAGTCAAGTCTGCCGTATCATTCAAGGTGATTCCTTCAGGCTTGTCTACAAAAATACTAAGAATCATGTCACTGCCAATCTTTCCATACTCGATATCTACGAGTTCAAAAGGAGCTTCAATAACAGGTTCTACGACTTCTCTGACTAATTCAACGATCGTTGCGATTGCGTCCACCTCCTCATAAGCAAGAGGCGAAGATATCTCCCCGCCTCTCTTTCTTATATTCCTACTGTCAAGTATAGCACTTTTTTGTACTAATGTAAAGCATAAGCACTCAAATAGCCTGACTTCAAGCTATTTCTTAAAATTCTGCCTCGACTCGATAGATAACCTGACCTTTGCTAGAGAATTTTTGCTCGTATTCAGTCATAACATTACCTTCAAAGTCGCTAGCATGCAAGTCCAACCATACTCCATTGAGCTTCATTCCATATTGTGAAAAACTTACTAGACTATATTCGAAGAGCCCTCGATTATCCGTTTTAAAATGAATTTCACCATGTTCTGGCAAGATTCGTTTAAAGGTATCTAGGAAACTCTTATATGTCAGACGACGCTTTTCATGGCGCTTTTTGGGCCAAGGATCCGAAAAATTCAAATAGAGGCGGTCAATCTCACCATCTTCAAAATAATTGGTCAAATCTGAGCCATCTACCCATAGAAGTTTGATGTTAGGCACTCCTACTTCTAGGACCTTGTCTAAGGCAAAACTTAAGACGGATTTTTGGATATCAATACCGATGTAATTGATATCCGGATTTTGTTTAGCCATACCTGATACAAAGGCACCTTTCCCACTTCCAACTTCAACATGAATAGGGTTGTTATTGCCAAACAAATCTCGCCATTTCCCTTTGGCCTCTACAGGATTTAGAACAACATACTGAGGATTTGCCTCTAGTAACTCCGTTGCTCCTTTACGATTTCTTACTCTCATTTTTTCTTTCCATACTTGTCTCTGAAAATACGCAAGGTATAAATTTCCCGATTAACATTATCTAAGTCTAGGTTTTCATAATATTTGGTAATCTGGTTTAAAAACGATAACTGAGCATACCAAATCAATTTATTCATGACCGTTTGATTATTTTTATAACCGTAGTTGGTTAACCACTCTACCCATTGATGCTCTGGGATATAATGACAAAGCATATGCGCAACATCAAGCATGCGATCAGTTAGACGAACCGAATCCCAATCGACTAGATAAATTAAGCCACTATCTGTTTCGATCCAATTACTATGACGCACATCCCCGTGAACAATTGTCGCATAATCTTCTCTGAAAGACGGAAGATTTTCTCGCAAATCCTTTAGTACCAGTTGTAGATACTGATTATTTTTCAGAGCAGTTGGAGCTTTTTCAATCCAAGATTGAATTAAATCGAGAGGTGTTTCTAATTTATAACCTAAACGAGTCAACTGTGTCATTAAGGGACGAGAACGGTGCAGACGCGTCAAAATATCAATAATTTGCTTACGATTCATATCACTTGGAGTCAGGATTTTTCCTGTCAACCACTCCTGAGCACACATATCACGACCATCTGATAAACGACGACTCCAAAGTAACTGCGGAGCAATTTGTTCTCTAGCTAAACCAGATAGGATTGGAGATGTATTCATTTTTACAAAAATACGCTTCCCGTCGGGATAACTTCCCATATAAGCCTTACCACTTTTCCCAGATATAGGGGTCAGCGTTAGCTCCATATCACCCAAATCCATTTCTTCCCTCCGTATCATATTTCCTTACTATTCTACTAGTTTTTAACCTATTCGTCAACCAATCTACCAAGTTGGTAAGGTATATAAAAATACTTGAAGGCTAAACTGATTCCAACTAGAGCAAGAAGGGCCATCTTGTCATCTATGACGATAATTCCAACCAAACTTTCCAACAATAAGACAACGACTCCTATAGCTGAAACAATTGCTTTTAATCCTTTTTCTTTTTCGCCCTTTTCTAATGGAAATAACTGCGTAAGATATTGATAATCAAAAGCATGATAAAGGGCAAGAAGTTGGAAAATTAAAAGATAGTTAAACAAAGAAACTATTGCAATAGCAATCCAAGACTGATCTATAAAAATTAAAGCCAAGATAGATAAAAGTAGAAGGCGAATGCTTAGAGCAAATAGATCACCATTGCGAAGATAAGAGCGTAAATAGAGATTTTGCCAAATTTTTCCAGGGACTTTAGCAAGTGTTCTTAATAGAAAGTCTAAATAAGCTCGACGTTTAACACTGTTTGATATTCCTTTAACTTGTGTAAATAGTGCAAAGAATCTAAGAAGAATTTGCTTTCTTTTGTTTTCTTGAAGAATAAGAAAATCCCAGTCTAGTCCATTTTCACTAAAAAAAGAATTTGCTTTTCTTTGAAAAAGCCAGTATTTTCCTGCCCCCATCATCAGTAGATAGAGTGCAAAAATTGGTAAACCAGCACCCATCGCTAAGAATAATGGCGCTAATAAGATTAAAAGAAAGCTCTGTACACTGAGCCAAAAAATAAATGATCTAAAGCTTTGCTTTTTGATGTGTTCTTTCACTTCTTCTTCAGCAACGATGAGAAATAGTTTATCAGGTGCTTCAAGATAGGTTGCAATTCCTCCCCATACTAGTATGAGACCAGAAATAATCGCCAGTAAAAAAACAAGTGGCAGGTGATCCTCAGGAAAATTTTGGAGAAGTTGATTGTACTGAAAAGCTAGAAAACCTAATAAGACCAGTAAAAATAAAACAAAATGATCATTGAGTACATATCTAAGGTAGCCTATACATTCCTTGCGAAAAATTTGCTTTCGCTTTAGAAACAAGTCTTTCATAGTTCCTCCTCTTTGGTTAAGGCCAAATAGATATCATTGAGACTTGCTTCTGGCATATCAAAAGCTTGGCGTAGTTGAGGAAGATCTCCTTTAGCTCTTACTTGTCCCTTATGTAATATTACAAAAGAGTCACACATTTTTTCTGCAGAATCAAGAACATGGGTACTCATGAGAATCGATTTCCCCTTTTTCTTTTCCTCGTCTAAAAGCTGAATTAAATCCGAAATTGCCAAAGGATCTAGACCTAGGAATGGCTCGTCTACTATAAAAAGACTAGGATCTACAACAAAGGCACAGATAATCATGACCTTCTGTTTCATTCCCTTAGAAAAATGAACGGGGAACCAATCTAATTTCTGATCCAAACGAAACATCTTCAAAAGAGGTTCTACTCGTTCAAAAGCTTGTTCTTGCTCGATATCATAGGCCATAGCAACCGTCTCAATATGCTCTCTAAGAGTCAATTCCTCATATAAACTAGGTGTTTCAGGGATATAACCAATCTGCTGACGGTATTCACGAGGATTAGCTCGTAATGTCAAGCCATCGATATTAATTTCCCCACTATAAGGTGTCAAAAGTCCAATAATTTCGTTAATTGTAGTTGATTTGCCAGCACCATTTAGTCCAATCAAACCAACTAATTTCCCACTTTCAACTGTAAAAGATACATCCTTTAAGACAGGGACGTGAACATAGCCTCCTGTCAGGTTTTTTATTTCTAACATATTTTCTCCGAATTTGGTATAATGTAGCTATATTATATCAAAATTTAAGTCAGTAGAGGTGCTTTTTATGTCAGATTGCATTTTTTGTAAAATCATTGCTGGAGAAATCCCTGCATCTAAGGTTTATGAAGATGATCAAGTTCTTGCTTTTCTTGATATATCCCAAGTAACGCCCGGACATACCTTACTCGTTCCGAAAGAGCACTACCGTAATCTCCTAGAAATGGACCCAAATAGTGCTAGTTGCCTCTTCGCTCAAGCTCCGGTCGTAGCGAAAAAAATTATGGTTGCTACCAAAGCGTCCGGTATGAACATCATTTCTAACTGCGAAGAAGTCGCTGGTCAAACGGTCTTTCATACCCATGTCCACCTCGTTCCTCGTTATAGTGCAGATGATGACCTCAAACTTGACTTTATCGCTCATGAACCTGACTTTGACAAACTTGCCCAAGTCGCTGAAACGATCAAAAACGCTTAAGGAGTTGCTATGAAACTATCTAATTTACTACTTTTTGCCGGTTCTGCTCTAGGCAGCTACCTTCTTACAAAGAACCGTGAAACCATTACCGAAGAAGTTAGCGATACTAGTTCACGAATCGAATCCATCAAAGAAGACCTAGATATCATCCAAAATAGTCTTGAAGTCATTAACCAACAAAAAGAACAAATCAAGGAATACCAAAAGGATTTGACCTACAAGTTTAAAGTCTTGGAAAAAGATATCCAAACAAGACTTACTGTATTAAAAGAAATGCAGGAAGAAAATCAATAAGGCAAAGAAAGTCTCCTAGTTTCCTTATATCCTCTTAAATCCATTTTGGATTACCAATTCCTAACAGAAAAGGGAGGGAATAAAATTGAAACAATTTTTAAAAGTTCTGATGCGAGTGGTCCTGATTATTTCTGGTGGCCTCTGTCTTCTTGTCGCCCTAGCATTTCTAATACTGTCCAATCTTTTCAAGGCCTCACCGAGTGACATCCGAGAAGGAAATGAAGCCTTAAAACAAATCTTTATCTCCCTTGACATGCCTCCTGAGAAAGTAGAATCAAATGGAAGTTATCAATTCGAGGGCGGGGGCTTGGATTTTTATGTGACTTTCTCAGACCAGGTTATCAATAGCCACCCCGTCCTTAAAGAAAGTCCAAACCTCACTAAAAACCGACTCAAAGTCTATGTTCTACAGACAGGAGATATTTCTTACTATAAAGTAGGGGATAACTTGTTCAATCACGGTTTATTGCAATTTTTAGAGAAAGAAAGTAGGAATTATTTACAAGAAATCGGAAAGAAACCAAATCCTAATTACTCAATTCTATATTGGAAGGATCAGGAGAGCCTAAAAAAGGGTGTCGCATTCTATGAAAAAGCGTTGACCCTGGTAGATCTTCAGGATAATTCGGCGATTAAGCATATTGATACTGTCACCGTGAAACCTGGTAAAGAAGCGGAAATCAAGCAACTGATCCAGGAAATGGATGAAGCTGGCTTGCTCACTCAAAAATATAAATAGTAGACTAACTGGAAAACGATTTTCTGAAGCTAAATTTTTCAAGACAACACAAAAAGAGCCAATCGGCTCTTTTTGCTTTATTCTCCTTCAAAGGCATCTTTTATATGGTCAAAGAAGCCTTTTTTCTTTGGATTGACTTTCAAGTCACCTGCAGCTGCGAATTCTTTCAAGGCTGCTTTTTGACGATCGTTCAAACCTGTTGGAGTCACGACATTGACAGTCACATACTGGTCACCGACAACACCACCACGAAGACTAGGAGCTCCCTTGCCACGTAGGCGGAATTTTTTACCAGTCTGCGTTCCTTCTGGGATGACTAACTCAACATCCCCATGAACTGTTGGAATATCTACTGTATCTCCAAGGGCTGCTTGAACAAAGTTTAAGTTCAAATTATAGAAGATTGTTGTCCCTTCACGCTCAAACTTATCGCTTGGTTCAACCGAAACGACTACATACAAGTCTCCAAAAGGACCACCGTTAAAGCCTGCCTCCCCTTGACCAGCTAGACGAATTTGTTGACCAGTTTCGACACCTGCTGGAATTTTTACATGGACACTATGAGCTTGTTTTTCATGACCTGTTCCATGACATGTTGTACACGGATCTTTGATTTCTTTTCCACGACCGTGACAGACATCACAGGTAACCTGACGACGCATCATACCAAGTGGCGTGCGTGTATCAACATTGACAACTCCCGAACCATGACAGCGCCCACAAGTAACCGGACTAGTACCAGGTTTAGCACCAACGCCATCACAAGTACGACAGCTTGATTCACGATTGTATTTAACTTCTTTTTCTGTTCCGAAAACAGCTTCTTCGAAGGTCAAATTAACTCGGTACTGGAGATCATCACCTTGACGAGGAGCGTTAGGATTGCGTGAAGCGCCACCTCCGCCAAAGAAACTTGAAAAGATATCCTCAAATCCACCAAAGCCACCTGCTCCGTCGAATCCACCAAAACCGCCTGCTCCACCAAAGCCACCGTTGGCTCCAGCCGCACCATATTGGTCGTAAGCAGCACGCTTCTGTTCATCACTTAAGGTCTCATAAGCTTCTTGAACTTCCTTGTACTTTTCCTCAGCACCAGGCTCTTTATTGATATCTGGGTGATATTTTTTAGATAATTTCCGATAGGCTTTCTTGATTTCATCTTGAGATGCATCTTTCGAAACGCCCAAACGGTCATAAAATTCAGTATTGTTCATAATTCAAGATACAAAGGGCGTCAAACGGACACAGCCATCTAGGAGTTTTGACGACGGAAGCTTGCGTCCTAGAAAAAACTATCTTTTTGGCACAGTCCGTAGCCCGTGTTCAATTAATCGAACACTCTTTGTTCCTTTCTTTTAGTGTTGCGAAACGAACTAAAATATTAGCATCGTTCCATTTTACCGAAAAACAGAGGCTGGGTTGCAACCTCTGGATTTCTTCTTATCATTTAGTTGTTAAGCTGAATTGAGCACGCCCTAACCTCTTGGTGAAAAAGATAAATCTTTCTAGAAACTAAAGTTTCTGCGTCAGATTTCCTATTTTCACTGTGAGGTTTTAACGGGCTCTGCATCTTATTTCTCCGTAAACTCTCCATCTACGACGTCATCTCCTGCGTTTCCTGTTGCTTGTGCGCCTTCTGCTCCTGCTTGAGCTTGTTGTGCTGCTGCGGCTTGTTCGTAGAGTTTCACAGCAAGTCCTTGAGCTTTTTCGTTCAAGGCTTCAAGTTTTGCTTTCATTTCGTCCAAGTTATTGTCTTCTTGGGCTTTCTTAAGCTCATCAAGGGCAGCTTGTGCTGCATCTCGTTCCGCATCGAAGCCTTTGCCTTCAGTTTCTTTGATTGTCTTTTCAGTCGCAAAGATAGCTTGGTCTACTTCGTTACGAAGGTCTACTTCTTCTTTACGTTTCTTATCTGCTTCAGCGTTAGCTTCTGCATCTTTCATCATGCGGTCGATTTCTTCGTCTGTCAAACCTGAGTTCGATTGGATAACGATTGTTTGTTCTTTTTGAGTTCCAAGGTCTTTAGCCTTAACAGATACGATACCGTTCTTGTCGATGTCGAATGTTACTTCGATTTGTGGGATACCACGAGGTGCAGCTGGGATATCTGTCAATTGGAAACGTCCAAGAGTCTTGTTATCTGCTGCCATTGGGCGTTCACCTTGAAGAACATGGATATCAACGGCTGGTTGGTTGTCTGCTGCTGTTGAGAAGACTTGTGATTTAGATGTTGGAATGGTTGTGTTGCGGTCGATCAATTTTGTGAAGACTCCACCCATTGTTTCGATACCAAGTGACAATGGCGTTACGTCGAGAAGGACAACGTCTTTGACATCACCAGTGATGACACCACCTTGGATGGCAGCACCCATGGCAACAACTTCGTCAGGGTTTACTGATTTGTTTGGTTCTTTACCAGTTTCAGCCTTAACAGCTTCTACAACGGCAGGAATACGAGTTGAACCACCGACAAGGATAACTTCGTCGATTTCTGACAAGCTCAAACCTGCATCTGAAAGGGCTTGTCGAACTGGAGTTTTAGTACGCTCTACGAGGTCACGAGTCAAGTCGTCAAATTTAGCACGAGTTAATGTCATTTCCAAGTGAAGAGGTCCAGCCTCGCCAGCAGTGATGAATGGCAAGCTGATTTGAGTTGAAGTTACACCAGAAAGGTCTTTCTTCGCTTTTTCAGCTGCGTCTTTCAAACGTTGAAGAGCCATCTTGTCTGTTGACAAGTCGATACCATTTTCTTTCTTGAATTCTGCTACCAAGTAATCGATGATTTTTTGGTCAAAGTCGTCACCACCGAGTTTGTTATCCCCTGCAGTAGCCAATACATCGAAGACACCATCACCAAGTTCAAGGATAGATACGTCAAATGTACCACCACCAAGGTCGAATACCAAGATTTTTTCTTCTTTGTCAGTCTTGTCCAAACCGTAAGCAAGAGCTGCTGCAGTTGGTTCGTTGACGATACGTTCTACTTCAAGACCAGCAATTTTACCAGCGTCTTTAGTTGCTTGACGTTGAGCATCGTTGAAGTATGCAGGAACTGTGATAACAGCCTTGGTTACTTTTTCACCAAGGTATTCTTCCGCATAACCTTTCAAGTATTGAAGGATCATCGCTGAGATTTCTTGTGGTGTGTATTCTTTACCGTTAGCAGAAACTTTTTCAGAAGTCCCCATCTTAGATTTGATAGAGATCACTGTATCTGGGTTTGTTACTGCTTGACGTTTTGCAGCGTCACCAACGATGATTTCACCGTTTTTGAAAGACACTACAGATGGAGTTGTACGGTTTCCTTCTGGGTTTGCGATGATTTTTGATTCAGTTCCTTCAAGAACTGCTACTGCTGAGTTTGTTGTACCTAAGTCAATACCGATAATTTTAGACATGTGTTTTTCTCCTTAAATTTTATATTCTTTTTTTCTTTTTGATACTCTTCTTAAGTGGCGACGCCGTCAGAGCTTGACTTCGTCAATCTCTTTGACTAAACTTTGAGCCTCAGGTCTCAAAGTTTGCGAAAATACCGCCACGGCGAAGAGTATCGCCTTTGGTTCGCTTCACTCACTATTGTAAAGCCGAACCGTTTCTTATCTTTCTTTCATAGTTTAGTGTCATTTCGGACAAGTAATCTATTATGTTACGACACGAGGAGTCGGAACCACAGATTTCTGACTTATCGCTTAGTTATATACTACTACCATAGCCGGTCTTAGGATGCGGTCATGGAGTTTGTAGCCTTTTTGGAAGACTTGTGCGATGGTGTCTGCTGGATGTTCGTCATCAGCTGGGACTGTTTGGATGGCCATATGGTAGTTATGGTCAAACTCTCCATCTGCTGGAATTTCTTCAATTCCTTCTTCTTTCAGAGCATGAATCAAGCTTTCTTGCACCATCTCCAAGCCCTTTTTCACATCATCCTTCAAACCTTCAACAGCAAGGGCACGTTCTAGGTTATCCAGTGATGGTAAGATTGCTTTTGCCAAATCTTGGCTGCGATAGCGTTGCAAGAGTTGGCGTTCTTCGTTGGCACGTCGCTGAATGTTTTGCATTTCTGCATGAGCACGAAGATATTTGTTTTCAAATTCCTCGGCACGTTCATTAGCCAAGTCCAATTCCGACTTCTCAGGAGTTGTTTCTTCTACTGGTTCAACAACTTCCTCTTCTTTTATTTCTTCATTTTTTATATCTTGGGCCATTTTCGCCTCCTTTAATGATTTCAAACTTAATTCACTTCATAGTGATTGCTGCTGAGATAGCGGTAAAAATCCGTCAACTTCATAGTCAAAACTCGATTGACAACATTGAGTTGATTGACCAATTGTTGATAATTCAGATTAACCGGACCTATAATCGCAAGAATTCCAAATCCACGATAGGGAATCAGGAACTTACTGCTAATCACTGCTAAGTCAGCAAGACAAGATTCTTGGCTATCAGCAACTCGGACACTTTGCATCTGGTCGCCAATCAAATTCTCTCGAATTTCCAAAGCTACCTTTTGTGGCTGATCAAAAAATTGATAGGCCGCTAAATTAGCGAAATTCAAAAGATTGACTTTGCCAGAAACCACAATATTTTCATTGAACATTTCTTTGAAGATATGCTCAATAAGATCCATAACGTTGTCCGTTGTTGTGAAGTAACGTTGGATAATTTGCGGAATCTCTGTCCGAATCTTGTAGTGAATATCCAAAACAGTTTGATTCAGGAAACGTTCTTGAATCATGGTCTTGAGGCGATTTAAATCCTCCTGCAAGAAATTTCTCGGAATCAAAAACTGACTGGTAACTGTTCTAGATTCATCAAGCGTAAAAACTGCCAGAGCTGTATGTTGTCCGAGGACAACAATATCAAAAGCTGTCAGCTTCTGCCTACTTGGTTCGACATCCAGTGCTACAACCGTACAACCACTCAAGTCTGACAAGATTTTAGTTGCCTCTTGAAGGATATCCTCAAGCTTGAAGAACTCCTGATCAAATGCTTTTACAATCTCATAAACTTGATTCTCAGCTAAACGGTCGAAGGACAAGGAGTGTTTGACATAGTATTGAAATCCAGCCACACTCGGCATCCGACCACTGGAAGTATGAGCCTTTTCAAGCAAACCTTGCTTTTCTAGAGCTGCCATATCATTTCGAATGGTAGCACTACTAGAGTTGATAGACTCTTGCAAGGCCTTAGATCCAACAGGTTCGTGTGTTTTGGTAAAGATGTCAACAATCAGATTTAAAATATTCTGCTGACGTTCTGTAACCATCTCGTCACTCCTCTCTGTCAGATTTTTTTAGCACTCTATATACACGAGTGCTAACTTATGATTCTATTATACACCCTTAGAAAAGAATGTCAAGACAAAAACTCAAAAAATTAGCACTCTTTTATCAAGAGTGCTAAAAATCAGTCTTAGGACCTAGAAAATTATCTTACATTCTCAAGATATTTCTTTTTAAGTCTGTAAAAACTATAGATTAGGTAAGAAATCATAAGGGCATAAAGGGCAAAAATAAGGAAGAAAGACTGAGAGAGACTTTCTCGAAACAGACTCATACAAACAACTAGACCGCCAGAGATAGCTACTGTCGATGTACGAAACCTAGATTTCACATTTTCCCATCTAAGACGATTGTCCATGAAAGATTGATCATTTAAAACTACATCACAAGTTGCTTTTTGAAAAACAGTATAAGAACAATTTTCCACATATTCCCATCCTCTATCCTTAATATTTTGTAAATCTACCTCATTTTTTCTAAGGCAGCTAGTATTCCACACACGGTAAATCACATCATCTGGTCGGCATTCTTCAAAATAGAAAAAGCCAAAACGATTCGATTTAAATTTCCAACCTTTCAAATGCATCTCATGCAAATAATCTTCTACCTTATCCAAATCAAAAATGGTAAACATTCGAAATTTTACTTTGCTATTCATTGTCTAACCTCCAAAATGGTTTTATTTATCAGATAATTCTTTCCACTTTTGAAACAATCTCCAAAAAATATAGGAAATCTGAATCGCGAAAACTATCAATAAAGTACAGTCTATGATAACAATCAAAAACATTCCCCAACTGAAATAACTTCTTCCACTGAGCAACTTTGAGAAAACCGGTAGTAGCACTGAAAAGAGAAGCAAAACAGGAAGCATCCGCATTGTTAAAATCTTCTTGACCATGGCTAACTTCCCGGCCGCGTCATTATAAATTTCAAACTCGGCATCCGACTCAACTCCAGAATAAAGCTTTCTAAAGTAGGAAAAACCATTAAAGTCTGCAATATGCTCCCAGCCACAATCTTTAAACAGTTGTAAATAGGAAGCTCTCTCTGACTTTTTCATAGGATAAAAGTCCAACTGATAAACCACCTGCTCCGGTTGGCACTTTTCAAAAGTATACTTAACCGCAATTACTAAGCTAGAGTAACTTACTTCCTTAAGTTTCCAGCCCTGAGCATGCATTTTACTGAGATAGAGAGCCTCTCTATCATAATCCGCAATGGTACAAATCCTATAAACAACTTTCTTTTCCATCAAAGCTCCTCCCGACTATTTCTGTAGAGCCGTTCAATACGTTTCAACTCAGTCTCTAAAACTTTTCGACCCAAGTCTGTTATCTGATAGATTTTACGCTTTTCCTCTTCTCGGACAAAGGAAACCAAGCCATCCTTTTCCATCTTTGACAGGGTTCCATACATAGTTCCAGGACTAATTGATACTTGCGAATCTGTCATCTCTTTGACCTTTTGTGTAATACCATAGCCATGATTTTCCTTCTGCAGACAGAACAGAATATAAAAACCCGTTTCAGTCATGGGAAGGTAAACCCGCCTAATCTTATCTGTTAATTCCATTTAAGCAACCCCCTATGTAGTTCGATGTATCGCATTTCGTTATATAAAATATATCACACCTCGATATAAAATGCAAGAAAAAAAAGATTGTCCTCACGGACAATCTTTCTGATTTATCATTAGTATAGATCTAAGTAGTTATCAATTTCCCATTGTGAAACGAAGGTTGCATAGCTTGCCCATTCGATGCGTTTAGCTTCAAGGAAGCTCGTATAGATATGCTCACCAAGGGCTGCTTTAACCACTTCGTCTTCTGTCATAGCCTTCAAAGCGTTGTGAAGAGTTGATGGAAGGTCAGTAATGCCAGCCTCTTTACGCTCTTCTGCAGTCATAATATAGATATTTTCTTCGATCGGTGCTGGTGCTTCGATTTTGTTTTCAATACCGTGCAAACCAACTTCCAAAAGAACAGCCATTGCGATATATGGATTTGCCATTGGGTCTACTGAGCGCAATTCCAAACGTGTTCCCATTCCACGAGTAGCAGGAACGCGGACAAGTGGTGAACGGTTACGACCAGCCCAAGCGATGTAAACAGGTGCTTCGAATCCTGGAACCAAACGTTTGTATGAATTTACTGTTGGGTTCATAATAGCTGTGTAATTGTAAGCGTGCTTGATCAAACCACCAAGGAAATAATAGGCTGTTTCTGACAATTGCATTCCTTTTGGATCATTTGGATCAAAGAAGGCATTATTCCCTTCAGCATCAAACAAGGACATATTGCAGTGCATTCCTGAACCAGCGATACCAAATTTAGGTTTAGCCATAAAGGTTGCATACAAACCATGTTTACGCGCAATTGTTTTTACAACAAGTTTAAAGATTTGAATCTTGTCACATGCACGAAGAACTTCATCATACTTAAAGTCAATCTCATGTTGACCTACGGCAACTTCGTGGTGACTAGCCTCTACTTCAAATCCCATTTTAGTCAAGACATTTACAATCTCACGACGGGTATTATCGGCAAGGTCTGTAGGCGCCAAATCAAAGTAACCACCCTTGTCATTCACCTCAAGAGTTGGGTCTCCATTTTCATCAAGCTTGAATAGGAAGAACTCTGGTTCCGGACCAAGGTTGAAAGATTTGAATCCAACTTTCTCCATGTGATGAAGAGCTCGTTTAAGGTTGCTTCGAGGATCTCCAGCAAATGGCTCTCCTTCCGTTGTATAGACATCACAGATCAATCCTGCGACACTACCGTTCTCATCTCCCCAAGGGAAGACAGTCCATGTGTCCAGGTCAGGGTACAAGTACATATCTGATTCATTGATACGAACAAACCCTTCAATAGAAGATCCATCAAACATAGCCTTGTTTGACAAGACCTTGTCTAGTTGTTCATCTGTAGCAGGAATTTCGACGTTTTTCATTGTTCCCAAAATATCTGAAAACATAAGACGAATAAAGGTTACATTTTTTTCCTTAACTTCACGACGAATATCTGCAGCTGTGATTGGCATGGTTTTTCTCCTTATATATGACGACTAGCGGTTGCCTAACCGCGACCAAAAGGTGATTGTTGAGAAGCAAAGCGACTTTGTTGAAGAACCTCGTTCCGAAGGGCCCGACGCACCTCAGTTTGACTGACTGGTTTTTTAGCTTTCGCTTCACGTTCGGCATATTTTTTCTTGATAGCAGCAATGTTCAGACCTTCAGAGATATAATCCTTAATCTCAAGCAACCGATCCATATCATTTAAAGAATACATCCGGCGATTACCTTCGTTTCGATCAGGTTTTATCAACTCCTGATCTTCATAATAACGAATTTGACGCGCCGAAAGATCGGTCAACTTCATAACACTACCAATGGGGAAAACTGCCATATTGCGACGAAATTCTTTTTCCTTCATGTGCACTTCCTCTTCTTTCTGTCTATTATAGACTAAAAAAAATCAATCGTCAATTGTTAATGTTATATCTTGTGACATTATTTTATTTTTTCTGTATGAAACTCCGCAAGCGATCAATATCATAATTTACTAGAATTGCTACAAAAACACCCATAAAAGTCTCAAAAACTCGAGCAAAAACGTACAAAACAGTTTCTCCGCTCGGAATTGATAGGGTAATAATCAGCATAGCTGCAACTCCTCCGATGACTCCTGACTTATTGTTCATGGCAACATTTGTCATAATGGTTAACATGGTACAAATCGGAACAACAAGGAGAGTCACCCAAAAGGCTCCATGGAAAAAGTTGTTCAAGAGAAAGAAAATCAGCGCATAAAAACCACCGATACTATTTCCCAAAATACGCGAAGTTCCAAAATGGACACTCTTGTCAAAGTCTTCTCTCAAACTAAAAACGGCTGTAAGAGCTCCAATCTGAAGACCCTTCCATCCAAAAAAACCAAAAATCATGAGGACCAAAAAAACAGCGATTCCTGTTTTAAACGTTCGCATCCCTAACTTAAACTTAGATTTATCAAATGTATACTTTTTAAAATAACTCATCATTTCATCTTTCTTTTTTTCCATTTTATCATAATTTTACTTTTTTGAGAAAAGGATTCGTCAATTGAAGAAAACAAGAACTAAAAAGAGAAGGGTATAAACCCTTCTCATTATCAAGTCAATATTCTATTTTTAGAATAAATACATGAAAGCCAAGGTTACGAGACTAGCAAGCAAGCCCACTCCCCAGAAGAAGAAATCGACCTTCCACTCACTCCATGCTTGACCTTTACCTGAAAATCCACCCAACTCAAAATGATGATGAACAGGTGTCATACGGAAGATACGCTTGCCTCCACTAATCTTAAAGTAGCTAACCTGCATCATAACAGACGTTGTTTCAAAAACATACACTATCCCAATCAGGAGTAGCGTCCATTCTTGGTGAAGAGCCATGGAAATAGCCGCTAACATTCCTCCAAGTGCTAAACTTCCGACATCCCCCATAAATACCTTAGCAGGTTTGTGGTTAAAGACGAAGAAGCCAAGTAATCCACCAATCATAGCTAATATGACTAACAGAATGTCCAATTGGTTCTGTACGTAGGCAATCACTCCGTAGGCAGATAAACTAATGACTACAGAAATACTTGCTAGCCCATCAATACCATCAGTTAGGTTGACAGCATTTGAAAAACCGACTAACCAAAAGAGAGCAAAGAAGATATAAAAGACTCCCAGGTGTAGGGGATAACCAAAGACATTCAAGATATCTCCACCTCTATCATAGAAGAAATAGAAGATTACTCCTCCGACTAATTGAAGCAAGAGTTTTTGTTTCGGATTAAGCCCTTCATTGATTTTTCTAAAAACCTTGAGAAAGTCATCTAAAAAACCTACCAAACCATATAGTAGCAAGATGAAGAGAATCATCCCTAGATTGTTGGTCAATTGATTTGTCAAAAGCGCAAAGATAAAGCTGACTAAAACACCTACTATAAGGAAAACAATTCCACCCATTGTTGGTGTTCCAGCTTTTGCTTGATGCTGTTTAACATCTTCGTGCATTTGCTGACCAGTGATTTGTGCTTTACGATAAAAACGGATAAAGGCTGGAATTCCAATGACCGTTAGAATAAAGGCGCACACTCCAGCAAGGATAGAAATGATCATACTAATCTCCTAAAGTTATTTTTATTTTCTGTAGATCTTTCAAAGTTGTATTGGTTCGAACACTTTGTTTTTTAACAGTTTCTCCACTACCTTCAAATTCAACTTCAATATTTAGCCACTTAGCTAACGTTTCAACATTTTGCTTCGTCCAACCATACAAATCCGGCATTTCTTCTACCTTATCAGAAAGAAGTAAGATTTGTTCATTAGCATCTAAATTGGTCCCCTCTGCTACTGAGCTTTCCTTAATTTTAGTACCTGAACCGACAACAATCGGTTGTACAAGGTTACGACGTAGTTCTTCTGCCAATCCCCCAGGACTATAGTCTTTAGTCGAAGGCATTGCATAGCTAGTTGTAGTTGTTACTTGATCTAAATTCTTAGCAGTTGATTGAAGATTGAGCAATTCTTTCATGGCCGAAGCTCTCTCAAGTATAGGGTTGGCAAATTCACCAAGTTGTGCCTGAGAATAATGCTCTGGTTGTTGAACTGTCACATAGAAAATAAAATCAGGATTTTCAGAAGGATGCATGGTTACTACAGAAAAGATATGATTGGTTTCCCCAACTAAGTATCCTCCATTTTGCTCATCAGCAATCTGCGCAGTCCCGGATTTCATTGCTACATTTTGGTTTGGAAGAGTAATCACTCCTTTTCCAGTACTATGATTGTACATAGTTCCATAATAGGGATCCGTTCCCACAGTAACCATATGCTCTCGTGTCACGCTAGCTGCTTCCTTAGAAACAGGATTCCCCACTACTTCTTTTTTCGACTTACGAACCGTCTCATCATTTGGATCATATAAAGCACTGATAAATTTAGGCTCTAGCATAACTCCATCATTAGCAATAGCTGTAAAAGCTCTGAGCATTTGCACTTGAGTTACAGAAATACCCTGACCGAAGGAACTCATGGCAATATTGACAATATTGTCATCAGGCAATTGTCCACCATACTCATTACTCATCCCAAATCTTGTTGGAATTCCGAATTTGAAACGATTGAGATAATCCAACCAAGTTGCATCTCCCATCTTTTGCTCTAACAAGGTCATTCCGATATTACTAGAGTGGGCAAAACCTTGCGAGTATGTCATTATTCCACCACTCGTTAACCCTTCATTTACATCCCAGTCCTTGATGGTAGCATCAGCAATTTTTAATTCGGAAGCATTAAAAGACTCTCCTCCAGGGAATGTTTTATTGTCAATAGCGGCCGCCAGAGTCATTACCTTCATGGTTGATCCTGGTTCATAGTTACTTTGATACAGAAGATCACGCCAAACAAAGTTCTCATCCAACCCTTCTTTTGTATCTGCATCAAAAGTTGGCTTTTGTGTCGTTGCAAGAATTTCTCCCGTTTTGGCACTCACCAAGGTCGCAGTCATATATTTTCCCTTAACTTTTTCTTGGAAGGCATCCATTTGACTTTCCATGAAAGATTGTAAAGGACTAGATAGGGTCGTGTAGACGTCTTTCCCGTTTACAGTCTGTCGGGTAACTTGTTCCGTACCTGGAACAATATTCCCTAAACGGTCTTTCTCATATGTGATAATACCATCGGTACCAGCTAATATGCTATTTAAGGAACTTTCCATTCCAGATGTTCCGATGAGTCCTTTTGTGCCATCTTCATTCTCATGCAATTGAGCCAATCCTATAAAAGATGAAGCAAACTGCCCATTTGGGTAACTTCGATTGGGACTTGTAGTGAAGTCAATACCTTCTATCTTTGCAGCTTCCAAATCATTTTTAATAGACATCATATTTGCATAAGTAATGCCATTTCCTTTAGCACCAAAAGAAACCTGCTTTAGATTAGGCTGAGAAAGTTGCTCCTTTACATAAGATTCTTCCATATCTAAATACTTATGAAAGACTTCCGCGACTTTGTTATACTGAGATTCTTCAACATAAAGAATCTCACCATTTGCAGATTTATATTCTTTGTCAATTACCGCATAAACATTATAAGATGTGGCATCTTCTGCTATAGGTGTTCCATTACGGTCGTATATGGTTCCTCTCTTTGCAGGAACTGTTCGTGTAGTCTGGTGAACTCTAGCTGCTTCCTTAACTAAGTTAACACCAAACTTTGAGCCTGTACCAATAATTACCGCAAAATTAACCAAAAAAACAGCAAAGAGAAAGACGGCCAAAAGGCTCAGACTCTTTCCCACTCGTCTGCGGTTTTCCATTGGAGATTTACGATTCTTAATGGCAAAGCGTATTATTTTTTCTTTCATAGTTTTCATCTACTACTCCGCCGATCGGATATTTTCATTATATAATTGTAACTCTTGCGAATCTGCAATACCTGTCAAGCGTTCTGACCGGATTAATTCATTAACTTCTTGCTTAGCATCGTCCAACTCGGTCTTCTTCACTTCAATCTGAGCATTCACACTCGTCAACTCACCTTGGATTTGCAATAGCTTTGTTTGCATATAAACAACACTGATAGCTAAGACTAGGGCTGTAATGGCAATTGAAAGGTAAAAAGCCTTTTCAACCCGCGAGAATCTCTTGATACGTGCCTGAAGTAGTTGGCTAGTCGTTTCTCTTTTTTCTACCATTTTATCCTCTTACTTGTGAATTTTTCTAGCGACTCTTAGCTTAGCTGAATGGGAACGATTATTAGCTTCTAATTCTGCCTTGCTTGGTAAAATCGGCTTGCGAGAAACCAATTCCATTTTGGGCTTGAGTTCATCTGGAATAAAAGGCAAGCCTTTCGGAACTTCTACTGTCGAAGCTTCCTTAAATAGTTGCTTGGTCAATCGGTCTTCTAGCGAATGGAAGGTAATCACTGATATTCTTCCATCTAGAGCCAGCATATCTATCGCTTGCTGGATAGATTCATCGGCTGCTCCTAGCTCATCATTGACTTCAATACGAATAGCCTGGAAAATCTGCTTAGCTGGGTGCCCTTTTTTCTTAAGCTCTTTCGCAGGCTTGACCGACTTGATAATCTCTGCCAATTCGGTTGTCGTCTCAATCGGCTTCACTTGACGAACTTGCTCAATTTTGCGTGCAATTTGTTTAGAAAACTTATCTTCTCCATATTTGAAAAAGATTCGAACCAATTCATGATAGTCATAATGATTGACAACTTCATAAGCAGTCAAACTAGCTTCCTGATTCATCCGCATATCCAGCGGCGCATCCTTCTTATATGAAAAGCCACGTTCACGCTGATCCAGTTGCGGACTCGATACTCCTAAATCATAACAGATTCCATCTATTTCTTGGACCCCAGCTTCATGCAATCTAACCCTTAAGTTACGAAAATTGTCCTTAATAAAAGTGACCATCCCTTTTTCGATATAAGGAGCTAGACGTTTTTGCGCATTATCAATAGCGTTTTGGTCCTGATCAAAGGCATACAGATGCCCTTTCTCACTTAGTTTACTTAATAAATACTCGCTGTGGCCCGCTCCACCCAAAGTCGCATCAACATAAATACCGTCAGGTTTTACATCTAGCATATCAATTGTTTCATAAAGCATAACCGTTACATGATGAAATTCTTTAGTCATATCTTATCTATTTTACCATAATTCTGACAAGCTTGCACCCGCTAGACTACAAACCTTTTTTGCTTGTTATTCTTCGTAGTTGGCAAGTTTCTCAGCAACTTGAGCATAATTTACATGGTCCTTAGGATTTAACTGTCTATGAATAGCATCTGCAACAGCTCTTGGTATGCCAACTTCCACTATTTCATCCACACTGGCGTCCTTAATTTTTGTTAGAGATTTGAAATATTTCATCAAATTCTGCTTGCGTTTGGGGCCTAAGCCTTCAATTCCATCCAATTGAGAGGAGAAGGAATTTTTAGAACGGAGTTGACGGTGGAAGGTGATTGCAAAACGGTGAACCTCATCCTGAATGCGTTGCAAGAGGAAAAATTCTTGAGAATTGCGAGACAACTCTACCACCTCAAGTGGGTCTCCAAAGAGCAATTCATGAGTTTGGTGCTTGTCGTTCTTTTGCAGACCTGCGATCGGAATATCTAACCCTAACTCTTCTTGAATGACCTGTTTAGCGATATTGACCTGACCTTGTCCCCCATCAATGACAATCAAATCTGGCGGTGTCAAACCGTCACGCTGGATCCGTCCATAACGTCTACGAATAACCTCTCGCATACTTGCATAGTCATCTGATCCGACCACAGTCTTGATTTTATACTTACGGTAATCCTTCTTGCTCGGTTTTCCATTGACAAAAACAACCATAGCAGAGACTGGACTAGTCCCCATAATATTAGAGTTATCAAAAGACTCGATACGGACTGGGGTCGGAATTTGTAAAAGTCGCCCAAGATTTTCAATAGCCCCTTGAGTTTTTTCAACTGATTTCTCTAACAGATTAAACTTCTGCTCTAAACTAACACGAGCATTTTTGATAGCCAGATTAACCAGTTGCTTCTTCTCCCCTCTTTGGGGCTTGAGAACCTTGGTATCCACCAAGGCCTTGACAGCCTCTTCGTCAATATCCTGAGGAATCAGAATTTCATTTGGAACCAAGTGAGATTTTTCTTGATAAAACTGCCCCACATAGGTCAGAAAATCCTCATCCGGATCGTTGTAGTAAGGAAAGAGATTGACATCCCGTTCAATCAATTTTCCCTGACGGACAAAGAAGACCTGAACACACATCCAGCCCTTATCCACGTAATAGCCAAATACATCACGATTTTGAAGATCTTTTGCCATGACTCGTTGCTTAGTCCGAAGGGTGCCAATGGCCTGAATCAAATCACGGTATTCCGCTGCACGTTCAAACTCCATACTTTGGGCTGCCAAAGCCATCTTACTCTTGAGTTCATCAATGATTTTATCGTCTTGTCCCTTGAGAAAATCAGAGACTTCTTGGGACATAGCTTTAAAATAGGCTTCATCCTTGCGACAAACCGTATGAGCCATGCACTGGCCTATGTGGTAGTAAAAACAGACTTTTGAAGGTGGATTAGTACACTTTCGGAAAGGAAAAATCCGGTCTAAAAGTCGCTTGATTTCATTGGCTGCGCCCACATCCGGATAGGGACCAAAATAGAGTCCTCCGTCTTTCTTGACCTGACGGGTGATAATCAAGCGAGGATAGCGCTCATTGGTGATTTTGATAAAGGGATAGGACTTGTCGTCCTTGAGCATAATATTGTACTTAGGCTTGTTTTCCTTGATGAGATTAATCTCTAAAAGAAGGGCCTCTATATTAGACTCCGTAACAATAAACTCAAAATCCACAATTTCAGACACCAAGGCTTCTGTCTTGGTATCATGGCTCCCACGGAAGTAGGACCGCACCCGATTGCGCAGATTTTTAGCCTTTCCTACATAAATGATAGTGCCGTTTTTATCTTTGTGAATGTAACAACCAGGGCTAGTCGGCAAGAGCTCCAGTTTTGATTTAATCAAGTTATTCATAGTTCCATTATAGCATAGGACGAACAAAAAGCCCCTCATTCCATCACTCAAGGAGCCTTATTTTATTTATCTACTACTTCCTTTTCCGTCTCATACAAGCTCTGAATAGCCATAATGTCCTGAGTTTGGATACCATAATAGGACCCATCCGGTTGCATGACTGAAACTTCATTGGTGTGTTCCAAACCAATGGCATGACCTAGCTCATGCTCTGCTGTATGCAAGATACGATCATAGGTATAGCCATAGTTTGGATTAGATAGATAGTAATGATTCAAACGAACGGTTACCGAAGTGAATTGTTTGGTTAGGAGATTTGTTTGACTCTCTGCCTCGCCAGCAACAGCTGTCGAACCATCGTTCATCTCAGTCGCAAAAATATTGGTCTGATCCGGTTCTGTTACAAGCACAAAATTAAAAGCGCCAGTCTGATTCCAGTTAGCAATAGCCTCAGCGTAGGCTTTTTGGAAGGTTGCATCCATTTGGGGATCAATATAAATCGTTGCTTGCGCTTTTGGCCATTTTGCTCCTGAAGCTTGATGATGATCTATCTGAGACAAATCTTGCAACTTACCAGTCTCTTGCCATTGGTGCCAACCTGTTTGGCCGACTTGAACAAGATTGCTTACTTGATTGAAGACACCTGATAAATCGCCTGTCACATACCAGAGAATCCCAAAAGTAATGAGAATTAAGAGTATAAGTGTCCACATAAGGCGCCAAAACATACGCAAAATTCCTAGTAAAAATCGATATAAAACACGAATAATCCAGCCCATGATTGCCCACCTTTCTAAAAAATAAGAACCCATCTTTGAGTAATGGATAGCCATTCTAAAGATAGATTCTCTATTTTACTGGAGAAAACTAAAAGAAATCTAAAAATACTTCTTTTACTTATCTCCCCATTAATTTTTTCAAAACTTGTAAACACTTAAACTTGAACGGGTTTGGATAATATCGGAAAGTGCCTGGTTTACGAACAATATAGCCATTGAAATTCTGCTTAAAGCGTAGAACTCCATCGCTACCATCAAAGAGGCCTTGGATACCTAATAAATTGTAGCTAGGAATCCCTCGTTTTATACATTCTAACATAACATATTCTTGGAGAATTGCTGGAGCATAAAATTTACTAAATTCTGAATAGGAGCCACTAAACAGATAGGTGACCTCTTGCGGCATATAAACAAAGAGACTGGCTGCTAACACAACATCTTCGTCTCCATACTTTTCAGCTAGCTCTTTTGCCTCAGTTTTACGAAGTTCAAAAGAATCAAACTGACTATTATACTCTCTTAATGTATTTTGTATTTTATCAGAATTAGGATTTGCAAGTAGCTTGGTTTTAATTTCCTCTATCTTGGCTTGTAGTCTATCCTGCTCTATTTCTAATCTATTTAAGTATTCGTTAAAATTAAGAGTGGCGATAATAAACTCAGCCTTGTCTTTAAAAGAATCATAAAAATGTTGATAATATTCCAGACTCTTATCACTATAATTTCTTCGTTCAGATGTTTTAGTAGTGATTCTTTTAAAAATAGCTAACTCTTCTCGTTGAAGTTTCTTCAACTTAATACCAAATGTATTGGCTTTCTTTACCAAAGACTTACCTTTTTTACTAAATGTAGTAAGAAGTGTTTTTTCTGTTATTCCAGCTAAATTTTTAAGATAAAGCCAATCTGGCTCACCCCCTGGATAACCAGTCATTAATCCATCATGTTGAAATCCAAGATTAGTAAGAGTAGAAATTATCTCTTTTCGTTCTTCGCTACTAGGTTGTCCACTGCTATCAAATGTTTGATAAGTATCATAAGGTTTTACGATTAATTGAAGCACCCCACGACTCTTTGCATATTCTTTAAGACAATTATAAAAAGCATCTAAGTAGCGTGAATCCGAATAGATAGGGCCACAATTTATCTCCATATGTAGTCCACCGGTCATCGGTAACGTATATACTAAAGCTGCAACTAAAATTTCTGCATCTTCTTTCAATGCCAAATAGGTAACATCTGCACCTCGAGTTCCTAACAAAACACCCATTTGCTCACTTTGAATAAATGAACGATTTGAAATTGTATCCGCAAAACTTTGAAATTCCGTACTCGTAATTGAAGTTAAAACCATTAGGATTTCTTTCTATATATTGATTTTCTTAACTTTTTCCTAAGTTTATAAATTTGTCCACCTAAAGGATATAGAGGATGAATCGGTATTGTTAATTCCCCAATATACTCTTCGATTGTTGGAGAATATTTAGATTTAAAAAGATATAGGCCACCTTTAAAATCTCCCTCAACTCCTCCAAGATTCTGCCATAACGTTCCACGGTCAAAAGATTGTTTAGCTGTAGAATACCAAGTCAGAATAGGCGCATTATATTGTTTAAAGGTGTCATCCATTCCCGCATACAAATTGACAGAAGTAGTACCAAATTCTATTGTTAAGGTTCCCGAAAGCGGGGCCACCTTCACTCCTGACTCAATGCGAGAATTCAAAAATGCAATTTCTTGAACTAAGCGTTCCCGCTCTTCTTCATTATTCTTAATTTTACCTGGTTTTGTTTCTTGAGAGAAAGCTTCTGCAGCTAGCTTGTTTTTTGCTAATTTAGACTCTAATTCTTCTAATCGTTTTTCTAAATCTAAATAAGCCATTGTAATAAAACTAGAGTTTTCATAAGCAGCTAATAATTGATGATAATACTCTTCATTTCGCAGATGAATATCTTTTCTGACTTCTGTTTTTCTCATCAAAGTCGTAAAATCATCTAATAGCTCTTCTCTTCCATACTTAATCTCGATTCCTTTATTTAAAGCTGTACGAATCGCTTGTTTGGTTGACTTCGGTAAGTTTTCTTCAAATCCTTCTTTATAAATCTTAGCCTGAATCCTTGGCTGAATAGTTTGAGACATGTCTGTTGATAATCCAGACCAAATTACCCCAATAGCTTGTAAACTCTGGATGATTTCTTTTGTCTCCGGATTAGAACAAGTTGTACAGTCCTTATGTATTACAGTTTTACTTAAAACAAGACTAGGATCACATTTAACAAATAGTGACTTTTTCCTTTTGGCGATCGTTTTGAGAGAGGTAAAAACGAATTGTAATAACTCTTTATCTTTATAATCCAATATTGGACCTCTCGCAACATAGCACATGGTAAAACCAAAAGGTAAAGACCTATATAACAAGCTGGCTGAAGCTACTAGCTGGTCGTCTTTAAAAAAGCCAACTATCTCGTTATCCCATTGATTTTTTACATTAGCCCAAGCACTACTTTGTAAAAGATTTGCCAAATCACTTTTTTTGACAAACTCATCATGTATTTCAGGTGAAATACCTATTTGATAATGATACATTGGCTGGTCCTTTTCCTAATAAATTTATAACATACCTATTCTACTACTTTTTTATTAAAAAATAAAGAATTATAGAATTATAGAATCATTATGTTCTAACACCTAAACAGAACTTTAATTCTTATATAAGGCGCTCTTCCAAAATAAAGTTGATAGGTAGAGTAGCTAAAAATCGTTCCAATTGTTTTTCCCAGTAATACCATTCATGGGCACCTGGACTATGACTATAGGTCACATTAAAACCTAGATTTTTGAGATTTTTTACTGCTAGATTATTAGCAGAATAAAGATAATCTTGTTCGCCACACCAAATCCAGAGTTTTGTCTTCTTATCTGACTTTTCAGCTAGGCTTTCCAGTGAATATGGACTACTTTCCCAATTTTTAATCTCACCAAAAATACCTTGCCAATATGTCCGATTCCCTAAATCTTGATTTTCTGGAGAAAACTCCTGAAAACTAAGGGCACCAGAAAAACTAGCTGCATAGGAGAAACGGTTAGTTGACAGAGCTAATTTGAAGGAACCATAACCGCCCATAGATAGTCCAGCAATAAAAGTCTTTTCACGTTTACTAGTCATGTTAGGGAAAAAGCGCTTCATGACTTTAGGTAACTCTTCTGATAAGGCAGTATAGTAGTTAAATCCATATTGGGTGTCGGTATACCATCCATTACTAGTATTAGGCATAACAACAATAAGATTAGTACCACGTAGCAAACGCTCAACATTAGTACGTTTGAGCCAACTATTATGGTTTCCAGACATCCCATGTAAGAGATAGAGGACAGGAATATCTGTGCAATTCGGGTCTGTTACCCTAGAGCTATCAGGATACAGAACATTGACTCCCCATTCCATATCCAAAACTTCTGAGTAGTACTCAATCTTCATTACTGCCATTATTTTCTCCTTTTAGGTTTAAGATAAGAAAAAGCCGAAATTCGACTTTTTCTAGATCTTTATTTAATTATTATTTTGCTTCCATAACTACTGGTAAGATTGCTGGACGACGCTTAGTTTGATCAAAGAGGAACTTGGACAAACTGTCTCGAACTTTACCTTTGAGCTCTGACCACTCAAATTCTTCACCTTGTAGATAGTCTTCAACTGTTTGGTTAATCAACTCTGAGCTCTCACGCAAGATGTCACGACTCTTCTTGAGATAAACAAATCCACGTGTGTGCACTCGTGCCTTGGCAATGATTTTCTTCTCACGGCGGTTAACTGTAATCGCAACGATAAAGATCCCATCCTCCGACAAGACCTTACGGTCACGAAGAACAACATTTCCGACATCTCCAATAGCATTTCCATCAATCAGAATATCTCCTGCAGTGATAGCACCTGACGAAACAAAGTCACCATGTTCATAGGACATAGTACTTCCTTTTTTGGGAATGAAAATATGCTCTGGCAACATGCCAACTGCCATTGCCGCTCTAGCGTGAGCATCCAGTTCACGATACTCTCCTTGAATAGGGAAGAGAAATTGTGGTCTCAAAAGATTGATCATTAACTGTAAATCACGAGCATTTCCATGCCCTGATACACGTAGGCTTGATGTAATGAGTCGAACAACACCACCTGCTTGGTAAATCATGTTTTCTACACGAGCCATAACAGCTTCTTTAGCAATTGATGGCGTTGTAACGATATACACTAAATCGCCATCCTTGATTTCCACATAGCGGTGGCGCCCAATAGACATCTTACGAAGTCCATTAATCGGTTCACCCATACGACCAGTTTCAAGGATGATTAACTCGTGATCCTCAAATCGAGACATATCTTTAGGTTTAATCAAGAGACTTTCGTTAGCCAATGATAATTTTTTCAAGCGAATAGCTGTACGAACGATATTTTCAATATCAAATCCAGTCAAAACAACGCGACGTCCTGTCTCTGCAGCAGCATCAAAGACTTGCTGAATGCGAGAAAGGTTACTTGCAACGGCAGCTACAATGATACGTCCATCCCAGTCAGAAATAGTTTGCGTAATTTCATCACCAACTTCACTTTCGCTGGCTACTTGAATATTACTGTCTGCGTTTGCTGAGTCGCTTAGAAGGGCTAAAACTCCTTCGCGGCCAATTTCTGCTAAACGACCAAAGTCAGTTGCATATGATTCGCTAGCCGTTTGGTCAAATTTGAAGTCCCCTGTATAAACGATACTTCCTTCAGATGTTTTCAAAACGACACCCAGACTCTCTGGGATAGAGTGAGTTGTGCGGAAGAAGGAAACCTCCGTACCCCCAAAGTCGATTTCTGTATTTTCATCAATAACATGGAAATCATCGAATTTTTTAGCACTATCATTTCCTTTAACAAAAAGCTTAGCAAGTTCAATAGTCAACTCTGAACCAAAAACAGGAACTTTCACTTCTGACAAAAGATAAGGAAGAGCTCCAATCGCATCCGCATGTCCGTGCGTTAAAAAGACACCTGAAATTCGGTCACTATTTTCAAATAAATATTCCATATTTGGAATAACAACGTCAACTCCAAGCTGCTCGTTTTCAGGATATTTTAAACCTGCATCCAAAACAAAGATTGAGTTGTTAATCTCCGCAATATACATATTTTTCCCGTTTTCACGGACACCACCTAAAGTTGTTAATTTAATATTGGTCATTTTTCCTCCGAGGTATTACAATAACTAGTTTGTAGAGTTTTAAAAGCTCTCTTATTCTGAAAGTATCTTCTACTTTCTACCGAATTATGTCCTTTCATTATACCATTTTTTTACCGATTTTCAAAATGAAGGTTTTATTTCAACCAGAGATTCTTGACCACTAAAAATTGAATTGATTTTTTATATTTTTAAGATACTCTATCTAATATAATTTAACGACTGAATTCTCAAACGATCAAAGCTTCTGTCCATTATGGAGTCTAAAAAATAGTCTAAAAACATTCAGTAATCTCTCACTAGGTCTATACTCAGCATAAGGAATTGCCCAAAAAGAAAAAGATTTAGAAATTCTAAATCTTTTTTAGTCATTTTTAGTTTGGGTAGATATAAGTGACTCTACCTAAAAATCCATTAGGATTAAAGTAACCACGATAATTAGCAATTTGCTTTTGACGTCTGTAGTTCGCTTCCAATACCTGGATAGAATTTTCACTTTGTACATCTGTCACATAAGCAACGTGTCCATATTCACCACCGTCCCAAACGGCGATTGCACCTACTACTGGAACATTTCCTACACGATAACCTTGAGCACTAGCATAAATCGCCCAAGTATTAGCATTTCCCCACCAGTTGCTTGCCCAAGGAGCCAATTCTTTTACGCCCCATGTACACTGACCAACAGGATATGAGTTCCCATAGTCTGTCGGAGTATTTTCAATAACATCTTCTACGTCTGACACATCATCTGCAGCGCTAGTTGCCTCATAAGCTGGTGCATTATATGAAAAACTACCTTGAGATAAACCGCTCACTTCCAGAATATCACCTGGGTGGATAGTGTCAAAAATGGTTTTCCCATTGTTAGCGGCCAACACATAAGGATCCATACCATGTGCACTAGCAATAGCAAAAAATGAATCCCCATTTTGGACAACGTAAGAGTCTGCACTAACAGTTTGAGCACCAACTGTCGCCAAAATGGCAGTAGATGTCAAACCAAGAGTCAGTTTAGCAACTGTTTTTTTCATAATGAATTTCTCCCTTTTTAATAATTCCTATTTGTTTTTGTTGTTTATAAGGAAATAATACCTAATTTACATGTCAGATATTTTAGAGTTATATTTTAGTCATATTACAAATAATTATATTTTTAATACATGAAATTTAAGGGGGATAAGGGAGGTTAAAAAAGCTGAGATTGTTCATCTCAGCTTCCTTTCTTCTACTTTTCCATTAAAAAATTATAAATTTCTTGCACCGTACCTAGCGCCATCATCTCCTGGTCTTTAACAGTTTGTTTTAGTTGTTGATAAATATGACTTTCTGCTATGTCCCTCTTTGGAGCTTCTCTATTCACTTTCATCACACCATTCTCAATCGTGACAAATCCAAGTTCTTCAAAAATCTGAATCATCTTAACTAATAAGATTTGCTCAATTTTGAGATAGGCTGATAAATCTTTTAATTTATAGCGAATATCGAATTCTGGGAACTGGTAGATTATCTTATAAAGCTTAGCAAATTGCTCTCTTGTTCCATAACCTGTCAAATAGTATGCTTTAGCGATATCATTTTTAAAGTAAATAGCAGAGAAATCCTGTTCTTGCAACACTTGTTTGAGAAGACTGAGATCCTCGGGAATATTTTTTACAACGATTGCTGGGCTAGAAAATTTTTCTGGCAAATCACTGGTGAAATCTAGGACAGGTACTCCCTCCGGTAGATTTATATTCTTACCACGAATATTAAAGAGTTGAACTCCATCAACACGCGCATCAACCATCATCAACTGCAAGGCTGTTTGTCCATTCCACTGATTAACGGATAAGGTTACCGCTAACTCCAAATCTTTAACTTGAGCAAACTCTGTTGCCAAGGATCCTTTGCCAAAAGCTACAACTTCAAAGTTTGCTGAGCCTTTTGAAATCTTTAATTTTAGATGGGCATTTCCTGCCCCCATAGTACGTGCATTCTCAACCTGAAAATCTCTTATATAAAAGACAGGTTTTTGGTGATCCATACCAAATGGCGCCAAGCGTTCAAAGTTTTTTACAGTCTCAATCGTTAAAGCCTCTAAATCCAAGTCTTCATCTAGACGCAAATTGTTTTTGGTAGCTACATCCAATCCTTTTTCTGTGATATAAGCTTCCAAAAGTTCTGACAAGGCTTCTAATTTATCAACTTCTAAAGTCATACCTGCAGCGCCTGCATGCCCACCAAAGGCGATAAAAAGTTCCCGATGCGGGTCTAAAGCATCAAAGATATCCACTGCTTCTATACTTCGAGCGCTTCCTTTCGCTCGTCCATCTTCGATGTTAAGGACGATAACTGTTTGTCCAAATTCTTCAAGCAAACGCCCAGCAACAATACCTAGAACCCCTGGATTCCATCCCTCTTTTGCTAAAATTTGGACCTTTTTAGTTGGATCAAGCATCCCTTTTGCCTCTTCATAAATAGTCTGTACAATTTCCTTACGCTCCTCATTCTTCTCATGAATCATAAGGGCAATCTCATGTACTTCCTCATCATCAAAGCCAGTTAACAACTCAATAGCAGGATTAGGATCATCCAAGCGTCCTAGGGCATTTAATCGTGGTGCTAACTGAAAACCAACAGTTTCTTCTGTAAGGTCACCGCTAGAAATCCCTGCTATTTCAAATAACTCTTGGAGACCAATTCGTTGAGTGTTGCGCAAAACTTCTAAACCGTATTGAACCATGATGCGATTTTCATCTGTTAAACTGACCATATCAGCAATCGTCCCAATAGCAACCAAATCAAGCAACTCAACCTGCACTTCCTCCAAGAGGGCACAAGCTAGTTTAAAAGCCACCCCACAACCCGCCAAATGTTTAAAAGGATAGTCTGCTTCAGGATGCTCAGGATGAACGATTGCATAAGCATCAGGTAAGACCTCCGGTAGAGAATGGTGATCCGTTACAATAACATCTACTCCCATAGATTGAGCCAAGTCAATAGCTTCATGCCCAGCCACTCCATTATCTACGGTTACAATCAAGGATATCCCTTGTTGTTCAATGAAGTATTTGTAAACACTGGCATTAGGACCATAACCATCTGTAAAACGATTAGGAAGATAGACCAAGCACTCGGCTCCTAGTTGTTCTAATGTTTCTTTAAGGATAGAAGCTGATGTCATCCCATCTGCATCGTAGTCTCCATAAACGAGAATAAATTCACCCTGCTCTATAGCACGACGAATACGATTCACTGCCTTATCCATATCGTGGAGAAGATAGGGATCGTGTAAATCATCTAGACTTGGTGCCAAAAAACGAGACAAACTATCTTCATCCTTAATACCACGGCTAAATAATAGACGAGCAGCTTCAGGCCCTAGCCCAGCTTTCTTGGCGATTTTTGTAAAATCTGCATCCTCAACTTGAGGTGCAAATTGCCAATTATAAGTCGGAATAATC
This sequence comes from Streptococcus sp. SM5, assembly GCF_027497975.1. Classification (NCBI taxonomy): domain Bacteria; kingdom Bacillati; phylum Bacillota; class Bacilli; order Lactobacillales; family Streptococcaceae; genus Streptococcus; species Streptococcus sp. SM5. Next base: position 158,562 of record NZ_JAJNSC010000004.1, read on the forward strand.
AAAATTCATCCACTCTTTCTTACGATTCTATCCCTTTATTATAACATGATTTCAAGTTTTTCTCCTCTTTATTTTCTTAACTCTTTCAATCAAAATCCCAAAAAACTCCTGTTCTCATCAAAGTTTAAAAGCTATCCACCAGTTGATAATTCTATACCTTTTCAACAAGACGTAGCCAAAATTTTAAAACATCTTCTCTTTATGCTACACTATTGACATGGAACATCATTTTAATCATCGAGCAGAATCTTTCGATTCTCCCAAAAACCAATTTCTTGCAGACCTTGTAAATGCAGAGATCAAGCAACAAGTCTCTGAGCTATCTACCAAATCAATCCTAGATTTTGGAGGAGGAACTGGACTTATCGCTCTTCCTCTAGCTAAACAAGCCAAGTCAGTGACCTTGGTTGACATCGCAGAAAAAATGCTGGAGCAAGCTCGTATCAAGGTTAAAAACCAAAAACTTGAAAATCTACACTTGATTCAACAAGACTTAGTGCTTAAGCCATTAGAGCAAACATTCGATCTCATTATCGTTAGTCGTGTTCTTCATCACATGCCTAATCTTGATTCCAGTCTAGCTATGTTCAAGGAACATTTGACTCTTGGAGGACAACTATTGATTGCTGATTATACCGTACCAGATGGAGAAAACCATGGTTTTATTATTTCGGAACTTGAGGAGACTCTTAAAAATCATGGCTTCTCAGATATTCAGACCCAAATACTTTATAGTTCCGACCATCTTTTCCTTGATAAACCTTCTCAACTATTTCTTACTTCCGCAAAAAATGAAATCCCTTCAAAAGGCAGCCACTAAAAACAATCTCACCTTCTTCTTTCTCAAGTTAAAAAGCTTTTTAATCGCCTTCTTTTCAAGTATTTCTATAAAAAAACTCTCCTTAAAAATCAAGGAGAGTTTTTTTATTACCAGAGTATTCCCTTATAGGATAAAAGGAGGGATATAAATAATAAAGCATAGAAAAAGAGGAACTAAATTCCTCTTAATCTTTAATTCTTTTTTCTGCATCTGCCACTACTCGAGCCAGACTAGTTTGGCTTAATTCTTCTTCCATGGCTTCTTGAATTTTATCTAACTTTTCATCTAAAACTCCATGGATGTTAGCTCCTACTGGACAGTCAGGATTAGGATTATCATGGAAACTAAAGAGTTGTCCTTTCTTCCCTAAACACTCAACTGCTTGGTAAACATCTAAAAGACTGATGTCCTCTAGGTCTTTGATAATCTCCGCTCCACCAGTTCCACGCGCGACTGAGATTAACTCTGCCTTTTTGAGTTGGGATAAGGTTTTTCGAATAATAACAGGGTTAACTCCTACACTTGCTGCTAGAAAATCACTAGTCACCTTACTTTCTTTCCCTCTCAAAGCTATGATAATCAACATATGGGTTGCAATGGTAAATCGACTTGAAATTTGCATTTTCTATCCTCCTATTGAGCTGATATCCTTTATTTATTATAGCCCATATAGTTGTAATGTCAATAGTTACTACTAAGCCAATCATCAAGCTCTGCATCATGTCCCTGATCTTGAGCAATCTCATGCAGAAAATCTTGATTATGAGTGTGGTGAATTCCATTAACTAAACTTTCATAATAGACTTGATAATAGGGTAAATTCAAATCCTTTGCCAACTGTAGTTCTTTCTCTACATCGTATTCCACACGCCTAAAGTCCACATCTTTCAAACCTTGTTCATCGAACTCTAAAATCATGTATTGGGCACGCAGATCCTTTCGGAGCTTGTCTGATAAAAAGAAGGGTTGCCCAATTGATCCTGGATTTAAGATAAGTTGACCTCCACTTGCATAGCGCAAAAACTGTTGGTGAATATGACCGTATACAGCTATATCACAGTCTGGATTGACTACTAAACGATCAAAGTCTTCTTGCTTACCCAGATGAATCAACTCTCTCCCCCAGTTTTTATCCGGCAAATGGTGGCTAATCCCAACAGTCAAATTTCCATATTGACGATGAGTTTGCAAAGGGTATTTTTGTAAAGCTTCAATCTCCTCTACACTAACTTCCTCCATGATATACTGACACTGGCGTAAAAGATAACGCAGACTTGGTTTAGTTTCATCTAATTTTCGATGACAAGCCCGCCATAGACTATATTCCCAATTTCCCAAGACTTGAGTAGTAATCGGTAATGTTGATAATAGTTCTAGAATGTTTTTTCGACCTGTACCAGGCATGAGAACATCTCCTAATAGCCAGTACTCATCGACTTCTAGTCGTCGAGCATCGTCTAAGACTGCTTTTAGAGCTGTTGTATTCCCATGGATGTCCGAAAGTACCGCAATTTTTGTCATGATTTTTCCTCTTGTTTTTCTCTGATTTCATTATACCAAACCCCTCTTTAAAATCAAAAACCACGTCTTTTCCTATTGTTTTTTACTTTACTTTTTTAGTGAAAAGGGTTACAATGAAGGTGATAAAACTAAGGAGGTTTTTGCTATGACACAACGTTACGAAAACATCATGGTAGCAGTCGACGGTTCAAAAGAAGCTGATTTGGCTTTTATCAAAGGAGTTCAGTCAGCATTACGTAACCAGGCTAAATTAACCATTGCCCATGTCATTGATACTCGTGGTATTCAAAGCATTTCAACTTTCGATGCAGAAGTTTACGAAGAGTTACAAGTTGAGGCCCAAGATTTGATGGCAGAATATGAAAAACGTGCAAGAGACGCTGGTCTTACAGATATTCAAGTTGTCATCGAAATGGGAAATCCTAAAACTCTATTAGCTAAAACCATTCCTGAACAAGAAGAAGTCGATTTGATTTTAGTTGGAGCAACTGGACTTAATGCCTTCGAGCGTCTACTTGTCGGTTCTTCATCAGAATATATCTTACGCCATGCCAGGTCGATCTCCTGGTTGTTAGAGACACAGATAAAACTTTTTAAAAAGAATTAAAAAAGGAGCCAATGGGCTCCTTTTTATTGTTTATTTTCTCTTTCTTTATGGCGTTCATAAGCCCTGATTTGACGTGCAAGTTCCTTCTTAATAGCTGGTTCTGGGGCATGTTTCTCCTCCCAACCTTCAGGTTTGAGAATCTTGTGAGTCACTGGATCAAACTGGGCCTTACCATCTGGGAAAATCTTGGCCATATTGGCTTGATGGACAATCTCAAAAATACGCTCTGGATCCACTCCCATCAATACAAAACTACCATAAGTAAAATATAGAGTATCAATCAAGGCATCGACTTGTCCAACCAAAGTACTTTCAGCAGGTATTTTTTGAGAAACTTTATCTGCTGATACATCAAGTGCCTGGTGCAAATCTTGTACAGCTTGTTGAAATTCCTCTTCAGAATTGCTTGCAGCACGGACAAATTCAACTAACTCTTCAACTTTGAATGCGGCTCGATGAGTTGCTCCTTTTACATCCCAAACTTTAGGCTCTTCCTGAGTTCTCTCATCCATCAAATGATGGAAGGCTTTAACCTTATTAAAGTGATAATCTCGACTCACAAATACTTTTTCAGAAGACAATACACCAAAGTACTCCAAGGCCTTGTGTATACCTCCCTCTTGGTTGCTTGTTGTGATGTGTTTTGCTACTTCCTTAACACTACTGCTACCATTTCCCATAGCAACAGACATCCCAACACCAGCCAACATTTCCAAGTCATTGTCAGAATCTCCAAAAGCCATGACTTGATTAAGATCAAAACCATACTCTTTTCCGACACGGCGAATCCCTTCTAACTTGGAATTCCCCTGGTTGATAATGTCCGCTGCAAAAGGATTACTTCTAGTGAACTTGAGATGGTCTAATTCTGTAGCTGCTTGATTAGACTCTTCTGGAGTCATCAACATCAGAACTTGATAGACCGGTTGGTTGATTAAGTCCAGCAAATCCTCTTCTTTTTGAGGGACGGCTTTACTAACCATACGGTTGAATGAGTTACTGATTGTTCGAGTCAAAAACTTAGGTACAAATCGACTGACCAATTGTGATAAAGGACTGAGACCAAAGGACATGATTCGAGAACCAACAACTGCTTGTCTAGTTCCCATAGCGATTTCTTTTTGATTTGCCTTTGCATAAGAGATGATTTGTCTGAGACTTCCCTTATCGATAGGACTGGCAAAGAGAACACGGTCTTTGTTAAAGATATATTGGCCATTATAGGTAACTGCAAAATCTAAATCTAAATCATCCATCAAATCTTTAACAAAAAAAGGTCCTCGTCCTGTTGCTACTCCAACTAGGACACCCTGTTCTTTTACAATCTTAATGGCTTCTTTTGTGGATTTCAAAACACTCTTACGATCATTTACCAGCGTTCCATCTATATCAAAAAATACTGCTTTGACTTCCATGACTGTCTCATTCCTTTCTTTTATGATACAATGATTATACCATATTTCAGAAAAAGTGAGTGAATCATGACAAAGAAAATCCTCGTTTTACACACCGGTGGCACTATTTCTATGCAAGCAGACGAATCAGGTGCTGTCAGAACTAGTTCGGACAATCCTATGAATCATGTCTTAAATCCCCTAGAAGGTATCCAGGTCCGTTCCCTAGATTTTTTAAATTTACCCAGTCCCCACATTACACCTAAACATATGTTAGCCCTTTATCATAAAATCAAGCAAGAGGCGGCATCTTTTGATGGAGTGGTTATTACACATGGAACTGACACCCTTGAAGAAACAGCTTATTTTCTTGATACTATGGATATTCCTCAAATCCCTATCGTGTTAACTGGAGCTATGAGAAGTTCCAATGAACTTGGAAGTGACGGAGTTTATAACTACCTGAGCGCCTTACGAGTGGCCAGTGATGAGAAAGCAACCGACAAAGGTGTACTGGTCGTTATGAATGACGAAATCCACGCCGCCAAGTATGTTACCAAGACCCACACTACTAATGTCGGGACTTTCCAAACGCCTACTCATGGCCCCCTTGGACTCATTATGAAACAGGAAATTCTCTATTTCAAAACTGCTGAATCCCGTGTCCGTTTTGACCTTCATTCTATTAAAGGTTTAGTTCCTATCATTCCAGTCTATGCAGGCATGACCGACGAACTGCTCGATTTACTTCCTATTGACCAACTAGACGGGCTGATTATTCAAGCCTTTGGAGCTGGCAATGTTCCAAAAGAAACTGCGCAAAAATTGAAGTCCCTCATTCAAGAAGGACTACCAATCGCTCTAGTTTCTCGCTGTTTTAATGGTATCGCCGAACCTGTCTATGCCTACGACGGAGGAGGGGTTTGTTTGCGAAAATCAGGTGTCTTTTTCGTTAAAGAGTTGAATGCTCAAAAAGCTCGCCTAAAACTCCTTATCGCGATTAATGCTGGACTCAAAGGTGATGAACTTAGAGAATATATGGAAGGATAAGAAAAACTCAGGAAACTTAACAATTTCCTGAGTTTATTTTTTTATTTTTTACGAGTTGATCGACGCTCTGTTAAGCCATGTTGAAGTAGCACTTCTCTTTCTTCCAACTCTTCTTTATGCATAATCTTAGTCAACATACGCATACTGATTGCACCTAAGTCATACAAAGGTTGAGCAATAGTCGTTAGATTTGGTCTTGTATAGCGTGCGATTTGTGAATCATCACTGGTGATAATTTCAAATTCTTCTGGCACAGAAATTCCTTGGTCGGCCAATCCATTCAAGACTCCTGCAGCCAATTCATCACCTGTAACAATAGCTGCTGTTGCTTTTGAAGAAATCAATCGCTCTGCTAAAGCATAACCATCATCATAGCGGTATTTTGACTCAAAGACAAGACCTTCACTATAGTTGATACCCGCTTCTTTCAATGCATCCTTATATCCAACCAAGCGCACTTTCCCATTAATATCGTCTACTAATGGACCACTGATAAAGGCAATTTTTTTGTTGCGCTTCAACAAATGACGAACAGCATCTGCAGTAGCAGTCTTATAATCAATATTAACGCTCGGAAGTTGATGCTCTACATCCACAGTTCCTGCCAAAACTACAGGCGTTCGTGAACGTGAGAATTCTGAACGGATTTTTTCTGTTAAGTGATAGCCCATAAAGATGACACCATCAACCTGTTTTGAGAAGAGGGTATTAACCACCGATACTTCTTTTTCATCATCTTCATCACTATTAGCAAGGACAATATTGTATTTATACATTTCGGCAATATCATCAATACCTTTTGCTAGAGTGGCAAAAAATGTATTTGTAATATCTGGAATGACAACTCCAACAGTTGTTGTCTTCTTACTTGCCAAGCCACGAGCTACTGCATTAGGACGATAATCTAGACGTTCAATAACCTCTAAGACTTTCTTTCGAGTGTTTTCTTTAACATTTTTATTTCCGTTAACAACACGACTAACTGTCGCCATCGAAACTCCTGCTTCACGGGCAACGTCATAAATTGTTACTGTATCATCTGTGTTCATTCCGGTTCCTTTCTCTATTGAAAATTTTGTTTTCATGTTTGTACCATTTTCATTCTATCACTTGTTGTAAGCATTTTCAAGCATTTAATAAATTTTTATTTAAAATTCTTATTTCCTTCAGTTTTTTACAACAAACTTTTCTTGATTTTTACACCATTTTGCAGTATGATAATAAGAAAACGAGTTGGAGGTATGGATGGCTTTTACAGATTCTCATAGACGTTGTGCAAGTTTTGGTATCGCAACAAACTTACCAGACGATGTCATCGACTCCATTTGGTATATTATTGACCATTTCCTAAAACATGTTTTTGAGTTAGAAGATGAGCTAGAGTTTCGACTCTTAAATAGCAATGGAGCTATTACCTTCCGATTTTCAAGTCAACATCTACCTACAATCATTGATTTTGACTTCACCCACCCTTTTGATCCTCTCTATCCACCTAAAGTAATTGTTTTAGATATGGATGGAAAGGAAACTATCCTTCTCCCAGAAGAAAATGAACTTTATTAAAAAACCTAGCATCCTAACAATTAGTTTAGGAAACTAGGTTTTTTTATTTTTTCAATTCTTGATACAAGTGACGAATCGGTTGTCCTAGCACTGGATGAATAAAATGCGGAGCTATTTCTTGAAGGGATTCTAGGACAAAGAGACGCTCGGGAATATAGGGATGTGGCAAGATGAGGGCGTCAGTATAGATCACTTGGTCCTCTACAAATAGCAAATCCAAGTCAATCAAGCGTGGTCCCCAATGTACCTCTCTAACTCGTCCCATTTCTGACTCAATCGCCAACAAGGTTTCTAACAAGATTGGAGCTGGCAACCAGGTTTCCACTTCAATGACTTGATTGGCAAAGCTAGCTTGCTCTACCCCGCCCCAAGGTTCAGTCGTAATTACGCTAGACTCCTTGAGAACATGGATGCCACGAGCTCGCATTTTATCAATCGCTTGCTCGAGATTAGCTGTCTTATCACCCATATTACTTCCTAGAGCGATAAAAGCTCGTTGTTTACGACGATGAATGGTTACTGAACAGGTATCTAGTGGTAGATGAATAGGCGCCCATGGTTTTTTCAGCTCCAGCTCAATCTCTTGAACGATAGGGTAAGTCTCAAATGTACGGTCTACAAGTTTGTAGGCGACTGTTTCAATCAAGTCCTCAGTGGTTTCCTGAAACCAAGTCGTCCATTGTTGACACAGTTCTCCGTAGTGTATAGAAGACTCCAAGTCCAACTCTGTCGCAGCCTTGGTCATATCGTAGGATAAGCTAGCTGAAATGACAAACTTTTGCCCCAGTTCTTTCTCACTAGGAAAAATTCCATGGAAGGCAAAAATTTCTAGATCTTTAATTCGCAGTTGATCCATAACTAGTCCTTTCTAGAAAAATTCACTTGAAGCGGATTATTTATAGTCCCATCAGACGATAAGCTTGGTCTCGGAGATCCTTATCTGTCTCAAATACACCACGTGCCACTGTTGTCAAAGTTGCAGTTCCTGGTTTTCTAACACCACGCATGCTCATACACATATGCTCTGCTTCAATGACAACAAAAGCTCCCTTGGCCCCTAAATACTCCATCAAGGCGTCTGCAATTTCGATATTCAAGCGTTCTTGAATCTGTGGCTTTTTAGCATAAACTTCCACAGTACGAGCTAGCTTTGACAAACCTGCCACACGTCCGTCTGGAATGTAGGCGATATGAGCTTTCCCATAAAATGGCAAGAAGTGATGTTCACACATGGTATGGAAAAAGATATCCTTTTCTACTACCATATTGTCATCAATAATTTCAAAGGATTTTGACAAATGCTCCTCCGCAGTTTGACCAAGTCCTGAAAAAATCTCCTGGTACATGCGAGCTACACGTGCAGGAGTTTCCTGCAAGCCTTCGCGGTTGACATCTTCACCGACTGCCTCGATAATCATTTTTACAGCCGTCTCAATTTTTTGTGTATCCATTCTCTAGTTTTTCCTCTCCATCAGATAGGCTCTTACCTGGCTCAAGAAATACAAGGAGCCCGTTACTATCCTAACTGTTTTTTTCTCTTCATCATCTGTCATTTTTTGATCTAGAAATGCCTGCCAACTTTGATAGTTAAGCTTTCTAGACTGGGCCACTTCTTTTAGCACCTCTTCGTCTGTCGCTCGACCATCATCAAAGTGAGTCAATGTCAGCTCAGTATCTGGCAAAGTTCCTAGCAAGTCTAACATATCCTCCAAGGCCTTGGTTTTGATACATGTAAAAAGTATTTCCTTGTGATAATCAGCAAATCGTTCTTCCAAAGTAGCTAACAAAGCCTTGACAGCATGGGGGTTGTGTGCCCCATCTAAAATCATCAAAGGACTTCTAGAAACAACTTCAAAGCGTCCAGGCCAACTTGTTTCTTCTAAGGCTTGAGCCAACAAGTCATTTTCTGGTAATTCTCGTCCACTCTCATGGCAGTACCTATCTAGTAAAGCTAGTGCCATCCCAGCATTCTCTATCTGGTGCAAACCCAGCAATCCTGTCTGAAAGCGACCTTGTCTAAGCGGGCTTGTATAGTCAAAGACTTCTCCCGTCCCCACACTCCCTTGATGACTGACTTGATAATCTTCCCCATAAACAAGCCTAGGAGCCTCTTTCGCTTTCGCGATTTGGCCGATGACCGCCAAGGCTTCTGGGACAATATTCCCCGTTACCAGGGGAACTCCTTGTTTGATAATTCCAGCCTTCTGCTCTGCGATGGCTTCCAAGCTATCCCCTAGTAAAGCTACGTGATCTAGGCCAATAGTCGTAATACCTGTTAGGATAGGCTGACAAACATTGGTACTATCCAAAAGTCCGCCCATACCAACTTCCATAATAGCTACATCCACTTGCTCAGAAGCAAAATAGTCATAGGCTATAGCAGTGATAATCTCAAACTCTGTCGTTCCCTGCAAATCATGAGCATGCTCCCCCTCAAGTAGTGAGCGATAGTCTACCATCAAGGTCTCTAATCTTGCTTCTGGGATAGATTCCTCATTAATGGCAATCTGATCCGTGTAATGAATCAGATAGGGTGAGCTAAAGACTCCAACTCTTATCCCCATCTCTCCCAACATATTCTTCAAAAAGGCTATAGTAGATCCCTTCCCATTGGTTCCTCCGATATGGATAACCTTGAGTTTCAGATGGGGATTGCCACGTAAGGCTAATAGCTTCACCATCCTCTCCAAACCAAAATGCGGTTGGTCTGTCCGGTAGTTAGTTATCCACTGATTCGTTTCGTTTTTATTCATCTTATTTATACTGTTTCAAGTTTAAATTTTCCGCATCATCTGCCAGACGAATGGCTGATGCGATTTCAACTGCCATCTTGTGGCTGGCTACATCGTGTACACGCACCACTTCTACACCCTGCCTAGCAGCGATACTAGTCACATGAGCTGAAGCAGTATCACGATTGCGGAAGCCTTCTTCAGTTTCCGGGTTTACTTCAAAACCATTTTCTTCCAGAATATTGATGACAAAGCGCTTGCGAGAGACTCCTAAAAAGATAGGATAGCCCATCTCGTGTAATTTATCAAGGTCACGTAGAAGTATGAGGTTTTCCTTTTTGGTCAAGCCAAAGCCAATCCCTAGATCCAGCATGATGTTTTCTTTCGAAACTCCTGCTTTTTCCGCTCTTTCTAGAGCACGGTTAAAGAAAGCTGTCATCAATTCTTCTACTGGTAGTTTTTCAAACTCATCTAAGTCTTCCTTTGTAAAAGGCTCTCCAAAGCCAAAATGAGGGAAGATAAGTGAACTAGGGTGCTGAGGGCGTGCCATGACTGGATTAAACATGATGACTACCTGAGCTCCAGCTTTAGCAACCACATCAGCCATCTTCTCATCACCCATGAGACCAGTAATGTCATTGACTATATGGGCACCAGCTTTTAGAGCTGCTTCTGCAACTTGACTTTTCCAAGTGTCTACCGAAATCAGAACATCACTTTCTTGACGGATAGCCTTAATGACTGGAACCACACGCTGGATTTCCTCTTCAATCTCAACATAGCTACTTCCAGGTCGAGGTCGAGTAGACTCTCCACCGATATCTAAAATAGTGGCACCTTCAGCAATCAATTTTCGAGCTTGTTTTAAGGCTTCTTCAAAAGCAAAAAATTGGCCCCCATCAGAGAAAGAATCTGGGGTGACATTGATAATACCGCAAATAGCTGTTTTTGTATGATTGTCTCTTTTTTCCACGATTATTACTCAAATTTCATTTATATTGGTATTTCTCTATTTTACTGTTTTTTTTGGATTCTGTCCAATTATCCCTCGCTACTCTCAAACTTTAAAAGAGCGCAAAAAAGAGAGTGGGACAGAAATCGGTAACTCGTTAGAATTCGATTTCGTCGTCCCACCTCCGCACAGTTGAGTAGGGTTGTAAAAGCTGATGAAATCAGCGTAGTAGAGCCCACTCAACCACTGCGTCCTGCTCGAAAATCCAAAGACAATTGAGAGGCTAGGACTTTTGTCCCAGCCTCCTTTTTTATATTCTTATTTTTCAGTTAAAGCTGCAAGTCCTGGAAGAACTTTACCTTCAAGAAGTTCCATTGAAGCTCCACCACCAGTAGAGATCCATGAGAACTTGTCTGCACGACCAAGGTTGATCGCTGCGGCAGCTGAATCACCACCACCGATGATTGATTTAACGCCTGGTTGTTTCACGATAGCGTCCATTACACCGATTGTACCAGCTTGGAAGTCAGGATTTTCAAATACACCCATTGGTCCGTTCCATACAACTGTTTTCGCACCAGTCAAAGCTTCGTCAAATTTAGCGATAGATTTAGGACCGATATCCAAACCAAGGAATCCTGGGTCTACTGCTTCACCTTCAGTGTCTTTCACTTCAGTGTAGTCAGCAAATGCATTCGCTTCTTTTGAGTCAACTGGCAAGATCAATTTACCGTTAGCTTTTTCAAGAAGAGCTTTGGCAACATCCAATTTGTCTTCTTCTACAAGTGAGTTACCAATTTCGATACCTTGTGCTTTGTAGAATGTGTAAGTCATCCCACCACCGATAAGAACTTTATCAGCTTTTTCAAGCAAGTTTTCGATAACACCGATCTTGTCTGAAACTTTTGAACCACCAAGGATAGCCACGAATGGACGTTCTGGAGCTTCAACTGCTTCTTGGATGTAGGCAATTTCATTTTCAAGAAGGAATCCAGCAACTGCTTTTTCAACGTTTGCTGAGATACCAACGTTAGATGCGTGTGCACGGTGAGCTGTACCGAATGCATCGTTTACGAAGATACCATCTCCAAGTGATGCCCAGTATTTACCAAGTTCAGGATCGTTTTTAGATTCTTTCTTGCCATCAACATCTTCGTAACGAGTGTTTTCAACCAAGAGAACTTGTCCATCTTCAAGAGCGTTAACAGCTGCTTCTAATTCCGCACCACGTGTAACACCTGGGATAAATGTAACTTCTTGCCCCAACTTAGCAGCTAAGTCAGCAGCTACAGGAGCAAGTGATTTACCTTCTTTATCTGCTTCTTCTTTTACACGTCCAAGGTGAGAGAAGAGGATTGCACGTCCACCTTGTTCAAGGATATACTTGATAGTTGGAAGAGCTGCAGTGATACGGTTGTCGTTAGTAATCACGCCATCTTTTACAGGTACGTTGAAGTCAACACGAACGAGAACTTTTTTCCCTTTCAACTCAACATCTTTAACAGTCAATTTTGTCATTTGAAAAGACTCCTTATTTTTTTTATGTGTTAATTATATCACAAAATCAGCAAAAGAGATAGAAAAACCTTAAACTTTTCTCTTTCTCGATTAGTCTGTTACTTTAAAATAAGAGTATAAAACTAGTGATTGTTAGATAATCGGAACTCTCACTAATTTTAAATTTTCATCCAAAAAATTATTAAATGCTTACTAGTTGGAATAATAATATCCCAACTAAATGATACTTTTTAATAAAAGATTCGTTACATTTTTATTAAAATTTACTATTTACTACTTGTGAGATTGCTTAGAATCCTTTAAAATAGAATGGGAGAGATTCCGCGATTAGTTTTCGGAGGAAAAAGAAAATGTCCATTAATTGGCAGGAAATTGCATTTCACTTTTTAGGTGGTCTGGGACTATTCTTATATAGTATCAAGACCATGGGGGACGGTTTGCAACAAGCAGCTGGAGATCGTCTTCGATTTTACATTGACAAATATACTAGCAATCCTTTCTTTGGAATTTTAGTTGGAATTGGAATGACTGCCCTGATTCAATCGAGTTCAGGTGTTACAGTTATTACAGTTGGTCTGGTTAGTGCTGGACTATTGACTTTACGCCAGGCTATTGGGATTGTCATGGGAGCCAATATTGGAACAACCGTTACGTCCTTCATCATTGGATTTAAACTGGGAGACTACGCATTACCTATGCTTTTTCTCGGAGCAGTCTGTCTCTTCTTCACAAAAAATAGAACCATCAATAACATCGGACGAATTGTCTTTGGTGTCGGTGGTATCTTCTTTGCCCTCAATCTTATGAGTGGCGCTATGGAACCCCTTAAGGATTTACAAGTCTTTAAAGACTACATGGTAGAACTTAGTAAAAATCCAATCTTGGGTGTTCTTGTCGGAACAGGTTTAACCCTTCTGATTCAAGCCTCCTCAGCGACCATCGGGATTCTACAAAATCTCTACGCTAGCAATCTGATTGACCTTCAAGGAGCCCTACCAGTTCTCTTTGGGGATAACATCGGAACTACCATAACTGCTATTATTGCTTCCTTGGGTGCTAATATTGCAGCCAAACGTGTGGCAGCAGCCCATGTGGCCTTCAACGTCATTGGAACAGTTATCTGTATTATCTTTCTCGTTCCATTTACATCTTTAATCCAATGGTTTGAGAGTTTCTTAAATCTAGCTCCAGAAATGACCATTGCCTTCGCCCACGGAACCTTCAACATTACCAATACAATCATTCAGTTTCCATTCATCGGAGCTCTTGCCTTCTTGGTAACCAAACTTATCCCTGGAGAAGACGAAGTTGTCAAATACGAGCCACTTTACCTTGATGAACAACTAATCAAACAAGCTCCATCTATCGCTCTTGGAAATGCTAAAAAAGAACTTCTACACTTAGGTAATTATGCTGCGAAAGCCTTTGACCTCTCTTACGACTATATCATCAACTCTAATGAAAAAGTTGCAGAAAAGGGACATAAGACTGAAGAAGCTATCAATACCATTGATGAAAAATTGACTCGTTACCTCATTAGTTTATCTGGTGAAGCTTTGAGCCAAAAAGAGAGTGAAGTCTTAACAAATATCCTTGACTCTTCACGAGACTTGGAACGTATCGGAGACCACGCAGAAGCCCTGCTCAATCTTAATGATTACTTACAACGCAAGAATGTTCAATTCTCTGAGGCTGCCTTAGAAGAACTAGCAGAGATTTATCTTAAAACTAGTGAATTCGTCAAAGATGCTCTTGAGAGTGTCGAAAATAATGATCTCGAAAAAGCGAAAGCTCTTATCGAACGTCATGAAGATATCAACAATCTGGAACGTGTACTTCGTAAGACTCATATCAAACGCTTAAACAGTGGCGAATGTTCTACCCAAGCCGGGGTCAACTTTATCGATATCATTTCCCACTACACTCGTGTATCAGACCACGCTATGAACCTTGCTGAAAAAGTCATCGCTGAACAAATTTAATAGACAAAAAGCCCCTTTTTCTTGGGGGCTTTTTTCTTCTCCTTAACAGTCAAAACTATCTTTGATTCCTTAATAAAAAAACTTTGATACCAAATGGAATCAAAGCATTTTAAAGATTTCACCCCAGATTAGAGCAGAAGTTGCAGTTCCTCTGTACTTGTCTTCTTCTCTTCTGATAAAGCGGGCCAGATTGACTAACTCTGGCGCTGGGGTCTTGGGATTCTTGAGAAGTTCAAGAGTGATCAGACCTGATAGCCGTACCGCTAGCAATCGCTCATTGGTACTGGGCAATTGCTTAGCAGTCTCTACCAGTGCAAGCACTAGATCTTCACTCAGGTTTTGACGGGCATAATTGTAAAGATCCCGTATCAAGGTTTCTAGGTTTGGTTCTTCCATACCTATTACCTCCATTTTTTCTGTTTAATAGTTTTTAATCAAATCTACTGTAGAACGATCCAATTTTTTAACCAAGGCTTGTAAGAATGCTTGTGCTTCAAGGAAATCATCCATAGCATAGAGTGTTTGGTGAGAGTGGATATAACGGGCACAAACACCGATTGTTGTTGATGGGACACCACCATTTTTCAGATGAGCTGCACCTGCGTCAGTTCCACCTTTTCCACAGTAGTATTGGTACTTGATTCCAGCTTCTTCAGCAGTTGTCAAAAGGAAATCCTTCATGCCTGGGAGAAGCAAGTGACCTGGATCATAAAAACGAATCAAGGTTCCGTCACCAATCTTACCTTGGCCACCATAAACGTCACCAGCTGGTGAGCAGTCAACTGCAAGAAATACTTCTGGGTCAAATTTGGTTGTTGATGTATGTGCACCACGAAGTCCAACTTCTTCTTGGACATTAGCCCCAAGATAAAGCTCATTCCCTAGTTTTTGACCTGACAAGTTTTCTGCCAACTCACTCACCATAAGAACTCCGTAACGGTTGTCCCAAGCTTTTGAGATGATATTTTTTTCGTTAGCTGTTAGGATTGCGCTACTATCTGGAACGATGGTGTCCCCAGGACGGATACCAAAACTCTCAGCCTCAGCCTTATCCGCAAAACCACCATCAAAGACGATATCTGAAATAGCTGGCATGGTTGGCCCACCTGTTCCACGAGTCAAATGTGGAGGTACTGAACCTGAGATGACTGGAATTGCACGTCCTTGGCGCGTAAAGAGTTTAAATCGTTGGCTGCTAACAACCATTGGGTTCCAACCACCGATTTCAACTACTCGGAAGGTTCCATCTGGTTTGATTTCACTCACCATAAAACCAACTTCATCCATGTGAGATGCTACCAAGACGCGAGGTGCATTCGCAACTTCTGAATGTTTGATACCAAAAATACCACCTAGGCCATCTGTTACTACTTCATCCACGTGAGGAGTTATTTTCTCACGAAGATAAGAGCGTACAGGCGCTTCATGACCTGAGATAGCAGAAAGTTCTGTTACTTCTTTGATTTTAGAAAATAATGTTGTCATTTCTATCCCTTCTTTCTTTCAACCATTTTACCACTTTTTATAGGAGAAGGGTAGCGAAAATCATCAATCTATAGATCTATCTACACCAAAAAAGAATCACAGTCGTGATTCTTTTTATTTTGAATTTCTCTTTAAAGAAAAGTGATCTGGTACGGGGTCCTTACCTATTTCAGACCAAGGATGACATCGTAATATCCGTGCCAATCCCATCAGAACCCCCTTAAATCCATGCTTTTCAATAGCCTGAATCATGTAGTTTGAACAAGTTGGCTCAAATCTACAAGAAGGTGGGAATGCAGGGGATATAAAGCGTTGGTAAAAGCGCACAGGCGCAATTAAAATTCGTTTCATTATTTATTAGTTGTTACAGCCATGGTATGTAGTTGGCTAATTTCCTTTTTATTGAGACGACGTGATTCTCCTGGACGAAGACCTGTCAAGTCTAGATGTCCAAAACGTGTCCGAGACAACTTATCCACTTGAAGCCCAACTGCTTCAAACATCTTTTTAACCTGGTGGTTACGTCCTTCATGGATGGTCAACTGTACAACAGAACGATTTTTAACAGGATCTACTTTAAGAATCTCATAAACCGCTGGCTTCGTTTTCTTGCCATCAATCTCAAGACCACGAGTCAAGGGACGGAGATTTTCTTTGTTAGCAATTCCTTTCACACGCGCAACATAAACCTTGTCAATCTCATTACGAGGGTGAATCATCTCATCGGTAAAGTCACCATCATTGGTCAAAATCAAAACACCTGAGGTATCCCAGTCCAAGCGACCCACAGGGTAAATACGCTCTTTGACATTGGGTAAGAGATCGACAACCGTCTTACGTCCCTTGTCATCTATCACACTGGAAATCACTCCACGTGGTTTGTTAAGCAGATAATAGACTTTTTCTTCGTTATAGATGGGTTGACCTTCAACCTCAACCTTATCGCCTGACTTAATGGTTGTCGCTAATTCACGTACTACCTGTCCATTGACGGTTACCAAGCCTTGCTTGATCAACTCCTCTGCTTTTCTCCTACTGGCCACTCCTGCGTGGGCAATATATTTATTGATTCTCATCTTCTTCTATCCTTTCACCAAACAATTGGCTTTCTTGCGCTTGAATTTCAAGCTCGTCAATCACAGGCAATTCTTCCAAATGGTTAATACCCATGTAATCTAGAAAATAATCCGTAGTTACATAGAGATTAGGTCGTCCAAGAACTTCTTTTTTCCCATCTTCTCTTATCAAATCAAAGGCCTGTAACTTAGCTAGAGCTCCGCTTGAATTAACCCCACGAATAGCATCGATTTCTATACGTGTGATAGGTTGCTTATAAGCAATGATGGACAAGGTTTCAAGGGCGGCCCGAGATAAGCTCTGGTTGATGGGCGCCTTAGAATATTCCTTCAAAACACCCGCAAATTGAGTCTTGGTCACCAATCTATAAGCACCACCTGTCTCAATCAAATCTAGACTAGAATCCTGATCTTTTTTATACTTTTTGGCTAATTTTTCTAAGCTTTGCTGAATTCCTGTTGGTGGAAGCGATAGAACCTCCGCCAGCTGGCGGACTCTAATGCCATCCTCCCCCGCTACAAACAGGAGCGCTTCTATTTTTGCTAAAGTACTCATACTTCCTCTCTATCAAGCCTGACTTTGCTCTACTTGATTTTCGTCTTTCTTTTTCATGAGATAGATATCTCCAAAACTCTCTTTTTGAATCAAGAGAATTTCTTGGGTTTTAATCAACTCCAGGGTCGCTAAAAAGAGTGTAATAACCTCTTGCAAATCCTTGGTTTCTTTAAACAAATCCTGCAAGCATAATTGTTGACCTTCAACCATGGCTTCTCGGACGATAACCATCATATCCTCAATCTTATACTCATCTCGTAAAATAGTTGTATGATTTTTCGAGAATTCTTCCTTTTTCTTGGTCAATAAAGTTGAGAAGGCTAAGAAAAGATCAATCGTCGTCTTATCATGCACAAGTTCTGCATCCTCGTATATTAACTCTGTCGGTGCTTTTGAGTAATATTGAGCTCGTTCCTGGTGCTTGACTTCCAACTGCTCTCCCAAAAGTTTAAATTTGCGGTATTCTTCAATCTGAGAAAGGAGGTCCTGCTCAAGGTCATCCTCTAAATCCGTCACTTCTGCAACCTTTGGTAAGAGCTTGCGACTCTTGATTAGCATCAGTTGGCTAGCCATCACCATATACTCTCCTGCCACTTCTAAACGCATGGCTCGTAAAGTTGATATGTAGGCTAGATACTGCTCG
This sequence comes from Streptococcus sp. SM5, assembly GCF_027497975.1. NCBI lineage: Bacteria > Bacillati > Bacillota > Bacilli > Lactobacillales > Streptococcaceae > Streptococcus > Streptococcus sp. SM5. Next base: position 176,461 of record NZ_JAJNSC010000004.1, read on the forward strand.
ATAACTTCTGTAATCGGTACATCATAGATATCCATCTGATACTTTGAAACCAAGTGTAAGAGCAAGTCCAAAGGCCCTTCAAAATCTTTTAATTTAATATCCATTATCTATATTTTTCTAAGGTCATGACTGTTTTTAATCCTAACTTTTTAGCGATTTCGTACAAGTCAACCTTTTCTTCAATTTGTCTCAGTATAAACTGTTCTCTCAATCCTTGAGCCGATAAATCTGCAAATCCTTTTTCCTTTAAAAAAGATTCCAACTGACGAAAGGCCCATTGACGGGAGTACGGTTTCCCCGCTTTTTCAAAGAGATAGGTCTGTCCCATCAAGGGTTCTAACTCTGCAAGTAATTTTGTGGGAAGACTCAAGATTCTTTGTTGAGAAGCTTTATTGATTCTCAACACTTGAAAATCTAGATTCACATCACTTATTTTTATGGCTAGAATTTCACTAGGCAAGAGGCCCAATTCAACTATCAATAAGGCTATTAAACGCCCTTCTGGATAGGTACTTTCTTGCCAGAAAGAACTCAAGTCTAAAAGCTCTGACTTGACTTGTTTTTTCTCAGCCTGTTTCGGCAATTCCAAACGATAAAAGGTGCCTATCTTTCCTTTTTGGTACAAAAAGAAGAGAAATTGATTACAAGCAGAAACTTTACGCTTTTGGGCACTAATCTTAAAATTTGATAGTTGAGCTTGGTAGATTTTTAAACTTGTCTCAGAAATTCGTTCTCCAATAAGATCTAAAAACTGCTCCAAGTCATACTTATAAGACTGTTTAGAATTACTAGATAGATTTTGTTTTTCTTCTAAAAATGTTAAAATCCATTCTCTCATTTGCTTCGAATCTCATATTCCTTACTAAAATCATGCAGGAGAGCATTGACAGCCTTGAGGATTGACTTCCGCGTGATAATCCCTTGGAAAATACCATCCTTATCAACGACTGGCAAGAAAGACTCATCCACTAGCTTGTGTAATACATCCGTGAGACGATAATCTGGCTCTACTACTGCAACATCCTTTTTAGTCATATGAACAATGTCTGTATCCGCCATGGCCTCTTGACTCAAGCCATTCTCCATTTGATAGGCCAGAATATCTCTAAGTCCAATTGTTCCGACAAATTTCCTCTTATCTGTTACTACTGGAACCCTACTATAGGTCATCTGACTAAGCAAGAGGATTGCATGATCTGCATTGTGGGTATCAATTAAGACAGCCAAATTTTCCGCAGGTGTCAAAAAAGTCTCTTCTTGCTCCAGTAAAAATAGTTCAAATTCCTTGGCAATCATCGAGCGAACTCCTTGGACAAGCCTAGATAAACCTCATGATTACGTGTCAAAAAATCTACTTTAAAATGGCTATCATCAATTTCCACACGAGCATAGAGACATTCTCTGATGGTCCCACGTGGTTGACTAATAGAACCTGGATTTAGAAAGAGGGTCTTCCCCGCCATCCAAGCACTTGGAACATGCAAGTGACCATAGAGACAGATATCTGCCTCTTCTTCTTGTGCCCAGAAATACAATTTTTGAAAATTAAAGTTAATATCAAACAAGTGGCCATGAGTTTGGATAATCTTAGTTGGACCTAGTTGGGTCACCAAACGTTCTGGGTAATCTGAATAAAAATCCATATTCCCTCGGACTACCTGAATCCCTTCCCAGAGTGGAGAATCTGGGCGAAGCTCCGAGTCACCATCGTGAAAAATGGCATCAACTTTCCCAAGATAGCGGTCACGTATTTCTTCTACAATCAAGCTATCTCCATGGGAGTCACTCATTACAATGATGGTTTGCTTTGCCATGATGGAAATACCTCCAAAAGTTTCTTAACGGCTAAGGCACGGTGAGATTGACTATTTTTTTCTTCAAGGGTTAATTCAGCTGATGACTTGCCTGTTTCTCCTACTAGGAAGAGCGGATCATAGCCAAAACCATTTTCACCCTTAGGTTCAAAGTTAATATAGCCTGGCCAATCAGCTTCGACAACCAAGCTTTCCTTACCTGGGCTAGCAACGACCAAGGTTGTGTGAAATTGCGCTGAGCGGTCCTTGAGTTCAAAGACCATGGCTAATTCGTGTAAGAGTTTAGCATTGTTTTCTTGATCGGTTGCTCCGACTCCTGCGAAGCGAGCCGACCAAACGCCTGGTAGACCACCAAGCACATCGACTTTGAGTCCAGAGTCATCAGCTAAAACCATCTTACCTGTCAATTTGGAGATGGTTTCAGCCTTGAGGCGAGCATTTTCTTCAAAAGTCATACCAGTTTCAGCAACTTCAGGCAGATCTGGATAATCATTAAGATTCTCCACATCATAGCCTAGCTTGTCAAAGATAGCACGAAATTCCTTGGTTTTACCCTCGTTACGAGTCGCAATCAGCAAAGTTTCTCTGACCTTGTTTGTCTCAAAGAAGGATTCCACATCGACTCCTTCTTTAGGTAATTCAACATGCAAGAGTTTTCCATTTTCAACTAAGAGCAAGGCACCTTGGCGTTGAATGACTTCCAAGTTTCGACCTGCTTCTGCATTTAAAATCTCAACGATAAAAGATAGCAAGCGGAAGTTGGAAGACCAGCGCATTACCGTAATCGTGATTGGAAAACCATTTTCCTCATCACGGAAAATGCGAGCCAAATCCATAAAATCGAGATCAAGAGGATCTTTTATGAGGCTATAGATTCCACCGTAGACGTCCCAGACACCTACATACCAGTCCTGGTCATCCTTGTATTCATAAATTTTGTTTGTCATAATGTTACATGCTCCACATGAATCTCTTTTTCTAACCATTCGGCTCCAATTTGGGCAAAACTATGGCTATTTGCAGTCGTATAAAAACGGTGTTGTAAAGGCCCTGCATCGCGGCCACGATTAATCTCGAAATAATTGAGTAGGACAGAGATATCCCGCACGCACTCTGCACCACTATCAATCAGTTTTACGTCAGGCCCCATCACATTTTGGATAATGGGTCTGAGGAGTGGATAATGGGTACAACCCAAAATCAAACTGTCTACCTTGCCCACTAATGGACGCAAGGTTTCATAGACCACCTTCTTGGTCACACTGGTTGAAAGAGCACCTGACTCAACCAAAGGAGCAAATTTGGGACAAGCCAGACTTTCAACCTGCAAATCTGGATCCAAATCATGGATCTTCTGACGATAGATGTCAGATGATACAGTCATAGGTGTTCCGATTACACCAATTTTACCACCTTGGCTGGATTTGATAGCCGCTGATGCACCCGGTAAGATGACACCCAGGACAGGGATATCCAACCTAGCTTTGACTTCTTCCCAGACAACTGCTGTTGCAGTATTACAGGCAATGACAATCATTTTGACATTCTTGGTCAAAAGAAAGTTGACCAGTTGCCAAGTGTATTCACGAATTTGCTCAGCAGGACGAGGACCATAGGGTGCCCGTGCTGAATCTCCAATATAGACGATTTCTTCATGGGGAAGCTGGCGCATGAGTTCACGTACAACCGTCAAGCCTCCGACACCCGAATCCAAAAAACCAATTGGTCGATTATCCATATAGTCTTCTTTCTAGTCTTATATTTCTGATTGATAGTTCATTATCATTACATTTCTTACTGAAATTTCTGACAGTTTGGTAAAGTTCCAACTGTCTCCCTCTTAATCATAATCAAATATCAATAGAATGCAAGCAAAATGCTTCAAACTTCAATAAATGTGAACATAGTGAGAAGTCTGGAACTTTCATCCCAGACTTTTCCTATTTATAGTGACAAGAAGCTTTTATTTTTTCTTTTTGCTGTTAGCAAGAGCTGCTTTTTGTTGACGAATAATTTGGTGATACACTTGTTGTACCTTAGCTTCACTTGGTTTTTGACCATTAGCACTCAAAAGGGTACGAACTGCTTCTGCATTCAGACGTGGGTTGTCAGCAAATTCTTTTTCAATTTGTTTACGCACCAAGTACATGCCTCCAAGAGCACCTCCTAGAAAAGCTAAAACAATCAAGATAATCGCTAAAATAAGATCCATAATATTTCTCCTGTTTCTTTTAAAGTCTACTATATTATACCATAAAGTCCCACTGCTGACTAGTTTGATTTGCGCTTTCAGAAAGCAACTCTGCAACATTTTAATTCACTTCACCTATAAAAAAGGCTTGCTTACTATCCATTATAAAATCTAGAATATACACTGTCCTTAAAATAAACAAATGAGGCCTTTAAAACCTTGCAATAAGTTAATGTGTCTGCTATAGTAAAAGCATAGAATTCACTATACTATTTGCTTCAATAATAAAAAAACTATGAAAAATAAAAATAACTATCAACTAATATACGACCAACCAACTGTTCCTTCTTATGATGGATGGGAAAAACAAGCCCTCCCAGTCGGAAATGGAGAAATGGGTGCCAAGGTTTTCGGATTAATCGGTGAGGAAAGAATCCAATACAACGAAAAAACTCTCTGGTCTGGTGGACCGCAGCCAGATAGCATCGATTACAATGGGGGGAACTATCAAGACCGCTATAAGGTTTTAGCAGAAATTCGTAAGGCATTAGAAGAAGGAAACCGCCAAAAAGCAAAACAATTAGCGGAGCGCAACCTAGTCGGACCAAACAATGCTCAGTATGGTCGTTACTTATCTTTTGGTGATATCTTTATGGTCTTTAACAACCAAAAGAAAGGCTTGGAGAATGTTACCGACTATCATCGTGGTTTAGATATTTCTGAGGCCATCTCGACCACTTCTTATACCCAAGACGGTACGAACTTTAAACGCGAAACCTTCTCTAGCTATCCTGACGATGTTACTGTGATCCACTTGAGTAAAAAAGGGGATAAAACCCTTGATTTTTCACTCTGGAATAGCTTGACAAAAGATTTGATTGCTAATGGAGAGTACTCTATGGAAGAATCAAATTTTAAAGAAGGAAGTGTTAATGTCGATACCAACGGTATTCTACTCAAAGGCAGTGTCAAAGATAATGGTCTTCAATTTGCTTCCTATCTTGTAATCAAGACAGATGGACAGGTTACGGCCCAAGATGGCTATTTGACTGTCACTGGAGCTAGCTATGCTTCCCTTTTACTCAGTGCCAAGACCAACTTTGCTCAAAATCCAAAAACCAACTATCGCAAGGATATTGACCTAGAAAATACTGTCAAGTCTATCGTAGAAGCTGCCAAGGCAAAAGATTATGAAACCCTAAAAAATAACCACATCAAGGATTATCAAAGTCTCTTCAATCGTGTTCAACTAAATCTTGGCGGTAGCAAGTCTAGCCAAACTACAAAAGAAGCTCTGCATACCTACAACCCAGAAAAAGGGCAACAACTAGAAGAACTCTTCTTCCAATACGGACGTTATCTACTCATCAGTTCTTCTCGTGACCGGACAGATGCCCTTCCTGCCAACTTGCAAGGAGTCTGGAATGCTGTAGACAATCCACCTTGGAACTCAGATTACCACCTCAATGTCAACCTTCAGATGAACTATTGGCCTGCCTACATGAACAATCTTGCAGAAACTGCTAAGCCAATGGTCAATTATATTGATGACATGCGCTACTATGGTCGTATCGCTGCTAAAGAATATGCATGTATCGAATCCAAAGAAGGCCAAGAAAACGGTTGGTTGGTTCATACTCAGGCAACACCATTTGGCTGGACAACTCCAGGTTGGAATTACTATTGGGGTTGGTCTCCTGCTGCCAATGCTTGGGTGATGCAAAACGTCTATGACTACTACAAATTCACCAAGGATGAAACTTATCTCAAAGAAAAGATTTATCCAATGCTCAAGGAAACAGCCAAGTTCTGGAATTCCTTCTTGCACTACGACAAATCTAGTGACCGTTGGGTTTCTTCTCCATCCTACTCACCAGAGCATGGAACTATCACGATTGGGAATACCTTTGACCAATCTCTAGTTTGGCAGTTATTCCACGACTATATGGAAGCGGCCAATCATCTCAATGTCGACCAAGATTTGGTGACAGAAGTGAAGGCTAAATTTGACAAGCTCAAACCACTTCATATCAACCAAGAAGGCCGAATCAAGGAATGGTACGAAGAAGACAGTCCTCAATTCACTAATGAAGGAATTGAAAACCATCACCGACACGTTTCTCATCTGGTTGGGCTCTTCCCAGGAACCTTATTCGGCAAAGATCAGCCTGAATATCTGGAAGCAGCACGCGCAACCCTAAACCATCGTGGAGATGGTGGAACTGGTTGGTCTAAGGCCAATAAAATCAACCTCTGGGCTCGTCTCTTAGATGGAAATCGTGCCCACCGTTTGTTGGCTGAACAGCTCAAGTCTTCAACTCTAGAAAACCTCTGGGATACGCACGCGCCTTTCCAAATTGATGGAAACTTTGGTGCAACCAGCGGTATGGCAGAAATGCTCCTTCAGTCTCATACCGGCTACATTGCTCCATTACCAGCCCTTCCAGATGCATGGAAAGATGGTCAAGTCTCAGGTCTAGTAGCTCGTGGTAACTTTGAAGTCAGCATGAAATGGAAAGAAAAAAATCTTGAAACGCTATCTTTCCTTTCTAATGTAGGTGGAGACTTAGTCGTAGACTATCCAAATATCGAAGCTAGCCTTATCAAGGTTAACGGTAAGGAAGTACAAGCTACCCACATCAAAGACAACCGCATTCAACTTACGACACAAAAGGGAGACCTAATTACCTTTGAGCACTTGCCTAATCCTGTATCTCCTGAACTAAACTAAGTAGAATCTAACTGATAAAAACTCTACGAAGTTATCATCAGCTTCAACTCTAGTATTGCAATAAATTAAAAAAGGATGGAGGTTTTTCCATCCTTTTTTATCATCTAATTTCTTCATTACTAAAGTAATTTTACAATCCAATCTACAATTGATGTCCCTATGTCTATAAAGAAATTGTATACTACAGAGCAAATAATATACCAAATAATCTCTATTAAAATTATGATTGGTTTAATCAAGATAAAAAATAGAATATCCCAAATCAATTTCATTTCTTATCTTCCTTTCTAGGAAGACCAAGAATCCCTGGTAAGGAGGAACTTAGTTTTAAAGCTAGAATAAATCTAGTCAACTCTAACACTTCTGGCTCTGATTCCTTCTTTTCAGTTAAAACTTCCATCCCCTTTACCCAAAGGCATGCTCCAATAGTTCTAGCAAGATCCGTAAATAAATTTGGTTGATGATCCATTTGAGTCTCCCTTGGTTAATCACACTCATAATCGCTTTCTTCTTATTGTATTCAGTATATCAAATTGTTAAAGATAATCAAGTTTTATAACTAAAAGAAAAAAAGTTTCATAATCTTCATAGAATGAATCTACAAAAATTATAAAACCTTTTCTTATTTCATATCATTTTTATAGCGTTCCAATTCAGCTTGGTTAGCCCAAACATAATGACCTGGTCGGATTTCAACCATAGATGGTTTATCAGTCTCATAGTCGTGTTGGTTTGGATCATAGACTTTTAAGACTTTTTTACGTTCCAAAATTGGGTCTGGAATCGGTACTGCAGACAAGAGAGCTTGAGTATACGGATGGATTGGATTGTTAAATAATTCTTCCGTTTCCGCGACTTCAACAATGACCCCTTTGTAAATAACTGCAATACGGTCAGAGATAAAACGAACAACTGACAAGTCATGGGCAATAAAGAGGTAAGTCAAGCCTAGTTCTTTTTGGAATTTCTTGAGCAAGTTCAAAACTTGGGCACGAACTGAAACGTCCAAGGCTGAAATCGGCTCATCTGCGATAACAAAGTCAGGTTGCATAACCAAGGCACGAGCGATACCAATACGTTGACGTTGTCCACCTGAAAACTCATGAGGATAACGTGTCAAATGTTCAGCCAAAAGTCCAACTTCACTAATAATCTTTTTAACTTTCTCTTGTCTTTCTTCCTCATCCTTAAATAGATGAAAATTATAAAGACCTTCAGAAATGATATAGTCAACCGTTGCACGCTCATTCAAACTAGCAGCAGGGTCTTGGAAAATCATTTGAATACGACGGATTACTTCAGCTTCTTGAGCTCGTGATTTTTTACCGTTGATCTTTTTACCTTCGAAGAGGATATCCCCTTTACTGGTATTATTCAAACCGATAATTGCACGACCAATCGTTGTTTTACCACTACCCGACTCACCAACTAGAGAGAAAGTTTCACCTTTGTTGATAAAGAAGTTAGCATTTTTAACGGCTACAAACTTTTTGCTTCCTTCACCGAAGGAAATCTCTAAGTCTTTAATTTCTACTAATTTTTCAGACATTTCCTTCCTCCTAGTTTTCTAGATGAACAAGACCCATTCTCTCACGAATCTTGTCATGTAAATTTGAAATTACTGCTGGTTTTTCAACTTTTGGAGCTCGTTCATCAAGCAACCAAGTTTTAGCCCAATGAGTATCTGACACAGCAAATTGAGGTGCTTTTTCTTCAAAATCGATCTTCATTGCGTAATCTGAACGAAGAGCAAATGCATCACCTTTTAATTCTGTATATAGTGACGGAGGAGTACCTGGAATTGAATATAGTTCTCCTTTATCATCAGCTAACTGTGGCAAACTTGATAGTAGGCTCCAAGTATAGGGATGACGAGGATCATAAAAGATTTCTTCAACAGTACCGTACTCAACAATCTCACCAGCATACATAACTGCAACTTTATCTGCAATACTTGCTACAACACCGAGGTCGTGTGTGATAAAGATAGTTGTAAAGTGATATTCATTTTGAAGCGACTTCAGCAAGTCAATAATCTGAGCTTGAATAGTAACATCGAGGGCCGTAGTTGGCTCATCACAGATAAGAACATCTGGACGACACGCAAGTGCAATAGCGATAACGATACGTTGACGCATTCCTCCAGAATATTGGAATGGATACTCCTCAAAACGCTTTTCAGCATCTGGAATACCAACCTTATTCATATAGTCGATAGCCAATTCTTTTGCTTCTTTAGCTGTTTTACCTTGATGTTTAATGATAACCTCGGTGATTTGGCTTCCGATTGTTTTAATTGGGTCCAAACTAGTCATAGGATCTTGGAAGATCGTTGCGATCTTAGCCCCACGAATCTGTTCCCAATCCTTGTGTGAAGAAAGTGCTGTTAGGTCTTGACCACGGTAATCAATGTTACCAAAAGCAATACGTCCATTTTCTTCCAACATTCCTGTGAATGTTTTTGTCAAAACAGATTTACCAGATCCAGATTCTCCAACCAAGGCAAGAACTTCTCCTTCAATCAACTCAAGAGAAACTCCGCGAATAGCGGTCAAAACTTTGTCACGAACATCAAATTCCACGACAATATCTTGAGCAGATAAAATTACATTTTTATTATTCGTCATTTCTACTCCTATCTATGTGTACGTGGATCACTAGCATCGGCTAAGTTTTGTCCAACAATGAATAGTGATAAAGAAACCAAGACCAAAGTTGTCAATGGAATCCAGAAGAGGTAGGCATTTGTCGTTACGTTCTGAGAATAATCTGAGATCAAACGTCCCAAACTTGGAACTGTAATCGGCAATCCGAGTCCAAAGAATGAAAGGAAAGCTTCATACGAGATAAAGGCTGGCAGCATTTGTGTCAAAGTCGTCACGATAACAGATACCAACTGAGGCATAATATTTTTTACTATAATTTTATAAGTTGGTGTCCCCAGCGTCTGAGAAGCAAGGTTATATTCCAAATCACGATAACGCATGATTTGAATACGGATTGAATAAGCAATACCAATCCATGTAGTTACACTCATGGCAAAAATCAAGTTCCAGAAACCTGCTCCGATAGAGTAAGTCAAAACGATAACGATCAATAGCGATGGAATATTGTTGATAACGTTGTAGACTTCCATCATGATACGGTCTACTGATTTTGAAATACCCCAGATTCCACCTACAATCACACCGATAACAAGGTTGATAAAGGTCGCAATTACAGAAATCAAGATAGAGTTACGAGCTCCAAACCAGACACCATCAAAGAGAGATTTCCCGTTACTATCTGTACCGAACCAATATTCACCATTCGGTTTGATATAGCGAGCACTAAAATCATTTACCTTACTTACATCGTTAAAGTCAAAATCTGAGAACATTGGATAGATGAAACTCATCAAAACGATGGCAATCAAGATACCGAGCATGATGACTGTTGATTTTTTCTTCAAAAACTGTCTAAAGACAGAACCCCAGTATGAATAAGCAGGAGTATCAATTGCTTCAGAGGCAAAATCATCACGTTTTACAAATTGAAATTTATCATTACTAATTGTAGACATTATTTGCCTCCTTTCTCTGTCAGTTTAATACGTGGGTCAATCATAGTCATCCAAATATCCCCTACAAATAATGAGAAGATAGAAATACATGTAAAGATAAAGACAAGACCAACAACCATATTGTTGTTTGATGCTTTTACAGAGTCAATCAGCATTTTACCCATACCAGGGAAAGCGAAGACTGTTTCTGTAAGAGTTGCTCCACTGATAACACCAATAATAGAACCTGGAATACCTGAAACGAGTGGTACCATAGCGTTCTTAAAGATGTGTTTGTTTGAAATTTCTTTCTCAGATAGACCTTTTGCACGTGCAAAACGAACGAAGTCTTGAGATTGTAAGTCAATCATGTAACGACGAATCCAAATTGCCATACCAGGTGCACCCAACAAGCCCAAAATCACTACAGGTAAAACATATGAACGCCAGTCTCCAGCACCCAAGATAGGGAATGAATCTGGGAATCCAATTGAAGAACCAATCAAACGAATGATGTATACAAGGGCAATCGTTGGAAGAGCAAGTAAGAAGGTCAAAGCTCCTGTAGAGAAACTATCAATCCATGTATTTTTGTAACGAGCCATTGCAGAACCAAGTGGAATTGCAATCGCGTATGAAATAGCAAGACCAATCAAACCTGTAATAGCAGAGCTTGTAATCATTGAAGGATATTGATAATTACTTTCAGTAGCTGTATAAGGATCATCCTTACCATAGTTTGCTACTTCACGTGCATCTGCTTGACTTGGAGATTTGTAGGTTCTTGAGTAAATGTTAACTGATGATGTTTTCTTACCAGTTGGGAATTGAACTTCTGAAGTCTTGGTTTGTCCTTGACCTTGTGTGATAACTTGAAGAACAGGAGTATTGGCATAAGTTGGGTAAGAATCTCCTAAGTTCAAGTTGACAAAGTTTTGGTGAACAAATGGGAATTGACTGTTGAAGTACAAGAGGTATTTATGTTTAGTCCCTGAACCTACTAGAGACCATCCAATAGCCGGATCGTTTTCAAATCGCAAATAACGCTCTAAATTAGGATTTTCCGGGTCTTGAATCTTGTTTGTATGGTCAATGTCAAGCAAGTTTGCATAGAATTTGAACACACGCTCGAAAATAGGGATTTCACGAGTAGCATAGAATTGTCCGCTCTCTGTGAATACACCCAAAGTCCAACCGTTACCAAGTTGTTGGATATATTTTTCGTAGATAGCTTTATTTGTATCGTTTGCATCAACGGTTACAGAAGGGTCAATGCTACTAGCTTTTTCCTGCAACTCTTTCGTATCGTAATATTCGATATACCCCATACGCTCAAAAACGGTATTTTCATAGTTATCACGTTTATCAGCTGTTGTTGCAATTTTATTGTAGTTAGTATCTTGTTTGAAGATCAACTTCCGTGGAACCATCGTATAGATGATTGTGTAAATCAAGGTCGTTACTAAAAAGATAGAAACTAACGACCGCAAGATACGCATAAAAACATATTTTTTCATATTATTTCCTTTAAAATCCCAAAAGAACCTTCTCCTTTTGGAGAGAAAGTTCTGATGAGCATTATTTATTTCACGTGGCTCGCTAATTCTTTTTGAGCTTTTTCGTTTGATTCAGCTTTTTCTTTGAGCCATTTTTCACGAGCTTCTTTGTACTCTTTAGCAGTTACAGTGTTAGCTTGCAATTTAAGATATTTGAAGTAAACATCTGAACCTTTATCACCAGATTGAGTATAAGATGCTGAGAATGGAACAACACGAGAGATAATAGGAGCTGCTCCTGAAGATGCCATTGCAGGAAGGAAGAGTGAGCTATCTGTCAACCAAGCTTGAGCTGCTGCGTATTTTTCATAACGAACTGCTAGGTCGCTTGTTTCATTTCCAGCTTCGTCAACTAATTTATCATATTCTTTCAAACCAACTTGAGCAACTGCTGGGCTAGATGGGTTGTCATATCCCATATAAGACTTAGTTGTTTCGCTATTAGTTGTTTTCAAGATATCTAGGTAAGTTGATGGGTCTTCATAGTCAGGGTTCCATCCAACTGCACCTGAAAGGTCCCAATCCTCTGCAGCTGCGTTAGCTGCGTAGTATGTGATATTGTGTAGTTCGTCTGTAGTGATTTGTTGGATATCAATCACTACATTTTCAGTTCCAAGTGTAGTTTCAACTGATTGCTTGAATGACTGGATACGAGCAATGTAACCTTTAGATGTTTGGTCTACTGGAATGTCAATATGGATAGGGAATTTCACACCTTCTGCTTCAAGAGCAGTTTTCGCTTTAGCCAATTCAGCTTTAGCTTTTTCAGCATTGAAGAGTCCATCTTGACCATCAGCAAGGTTTACATTTTTCCACTCATCACCATAAGTAGCAACTTTTTCAGTTACCATATCACCAAATGATTTACCGTTAGCAGACACAAACTCTGGTTTTACAAAAAGGTTACGAACAGCAAGAGGAGCTCCCTTTTCACCATTAAGTTGAGCAGAGTATGCAGTACGGTCAAATGCAAAGTTCAAAGCTTGACGGAAATCTTTGTTAAGAAGGGCTTTCTTAGTAGCAGTTTTTTCTTCGTCAGTAGTTTTTGAAGTGTATTTGTATGATTGACGGTCAATATTGACACCCAAACCAGCGATACCAGGACCTTGTGGATTGTAGTAGATATTGTCTTTGTATGTTTCTTCAACTTTTGAGAAGTTTGAGCTGGTTGGGAAAAGACGAGCATAGCTGTAAGCTCCACTTGTAAAGTTACGTTCAAGTGACTCTTGGTCTGAACCATCGTAGTAAGCAAGAGTTACAGTATCCAAATGAACATTATCTTTATCCCAATAGTTTTCATTCTTCACAAATTCGATAGATGACTTAGCAGTCAAACCTCTAAGCAAGAATGGACCATTATAAAGCAATGAAGTAGGGTCAGTTGCTTTACCAAAGTCAGCTCCTTTTGATTTTTCAAATTCTTCGTTCAAAGGCCAGAAAATTGAGTAAGCCATTTTAGTATTCCAGTATGGCTCAGGTTTGTTCAAAGTATATTCAAGAGTGTAATCATCAACTGCTTTGACACCAACTGAAGCAAAATCTTTATTGTTTCCAGCTACATAATCAGCAAGACCTTTAACTGAATTTTCAGCTAAGTACATCGCTGCTGATTTATTGTCAGCCGCGTGTTTCAAACCATTTACGAAGTCTTTAGCAGTTACTTCTGCGTACTCTTCACCATCAGATGTGAACCATTTTACTCCCTTACGAATCTTGTAAGTATAAGTTAAACCATCTTTTGATACAGACCAGTCTTCTGCAACTGCTGGTGTAAGGTTCCCATACTTATCATTTGTAAATAGGCCATCAATACCATTTGAAGTAGCCACTTTTGTACTTTGTTTACCTGAGATAAGATAATCCAAAGTTTCTGGATCAGCGGTATATGTATAACCGTAAGCTTTTGGAGCCTCTGCATCATTAGATGACTTTGATGAACCACATGCAGCAAGAACTCCAGCTGCAACTAAAGCAACGCCTGCTAGAGCAAAAATCCGACTTTTTTTCATATTATCTAACTCCTTTGATAAAAATTATATGATAATGATTATTATATCACAGATTCTTAAAAAAGTAAACGAATTTTCAGAATATTTTGTCGCATTTTTTTGAAACATTGAATTATCACTTTTCAGAAAAGAAAGTATTGACGTAAGGAAGTTTTCAAGGTATAATATTAAAAGTTAAGGCGGTATAGCCAAGTGGTAAGGCACGGCTCTGCAAAAGCTTGATCGTCGGTTCAAATCCGTCTACCGCCTTTATATAAAAAGACTCCAAATGGAGTCTTTTTCTTTTTAAAAATTGGAAAAAGCTTTACTAGCCTAAAACTAGTAAAGCTTTTCTGTTAATCAGTTTCTTCTTCTGGTTCGAGTTCTACAATGTGAACCTTAACCTTGGTTACACGACCATTTTTTACTTTGTCATTGGTCAATGTGATGTGTTTGTTTGAGCTTTCCAATTCGTAGCTGAGTTTTTCACTTGTTGGGATAGTACCTACTCCAGTTAAATAGTAACCCGCAATGGTATCTACATCATCACTCTCAAGTTCAACATCAAAGTAATCATTGAAGTCATTCAAATTCATTGTTCCTTGGACGATATAGGTATTTTCACCGATAGTATGAACGTATACTTCAGCACGGTCAGTTTCATCATCTATCTCACCAACAATCTCTTCAAGTAAGTCCTCAAGAGTAACTAAACCAGCCATACCACCATACTCATCAAGGAGAATAGCCATCTGTCTTTGTGTATTACGAAATTCTTTTAACAAATCATTTATAAAGATAGTTTCAGGCACAAAGAGCGGATCTTGTAAGATTCGCTTCCAGACGATATTATCGAACCCACTGGCAAAGGCTTCTTTAAGGAGACTCTTTGTATGAATCAAACCAATGACATTGTCCTTATCACCGTCATAAACAGGAATTCGAGAAAAGTTTTGTTTTAAGATACTTTCGATAATGGTCTGAGTGTCATCTTGGATATCTACCATAAATGCATCTGTTCGAGGGACCATCACTTCACGAGCCAGCAACTCGTCTAGTGAGAAAATCCCTTGTAACATCTCAATTTCATCAGCATCCAAAGTTTCTTCACTATTGGTTAACATATACTCAATTTCATCACGAGTCATCTTTTCATCTGCATCATCAAAACTCATAGGAGTCAAACGACTTAGTAAATTAGTTGAAGCAGATAATAACCAAACGAAGGGACTAACGATCTTACCTAGTCCAATAATAATTGGGACAGAGCGAATTGCTAAAGCATCTTTCAGATTTAGAGCAATACGTTTTGGGTAAAGTTCCCCAAAGACAATCGAAATATAAGTCAAGAAAGCTAGCGACAAGAAAGAAGACACTGCTCTCGCTGTCTCACTATTTCCAATCCATGAAGCAATCTCTTGTCCAAGTGTATCAGCCAATTGCGCCCCAGATAAGATAGTGATTAAGGTGATACCAACTTGAATAGTCGATAAAAAGTGATTAGGGTTTTCAAGTACTTTTAACAAACGGATATAGCGTTTATCTCCCTCTTCTGCTTTTTGCTCAACACGAGAACGACTGAGTGATACCATAGCCATCTCTGTTGCAGAGAAAAAAGCGTTGAAAAGAGTTAATACGACTAATAGTAAACATTGCAGTAACAAATCCTGACTGCTCGGGTCTTCCATTTTACCTTCTCCTAAATAGTATAATTGACACTATTATACCATATTTTTCCTCTTCTACACATTATTTTATGATTTCAAAAATAAATGCCCCCATCTAACAAGATAGGGGCATTTATCTATTTATCTTTTGTTACCGTAACTTCACCTGTACGATAATCTAGTTTGATACCTGTCTGTACATTTGGTACAACTACATTAAACTCTAATTCTCCATCAGAAGATTTGGCTTCAATTTGTGATGCTGATGGAACCAAGTCCTTATCTGTCGCATAGAGAAGAGTAACACGGTAACGAACACGTTTATTTTGGTCCAAGGCCTTACGGACCAAACTCTCATAGTAGTTTTGACCAGTAGAATCTTCTGCACGAGCTTGATTGGCCCAGGCTGTCTGAACAGCAATGTTTTTAGGATTACTTGTAGAGGCATCAAAACCCTCGAGACCTCCGATTAAGGCATAGCCCAGCAAATGACCTCTATCAACCGCATGATTGTAGTTCCCTTTTAAATTTTTAACCTGATGCCATCCTGCTGGCGTCCATGATGTCGAACCATTTCCGGTTTCTTCACGGTCCTTATACTGCCTTGTTGCCTTAGACATTAGGGCATTAGCTACTGTTGGAACTATCTCACCACCCACAGTCTTGGTTTTGTTATCAGCATAGGGTTGACTTGAGACCTTTGCATCTAGATTCGTTTTATTGCCATTGATGATAAAAGCCCCTGCTCCGTTCCATTCAATTGAACCTTTTATTTGTTTCTTAACCGAATCTGTCAGAATGCTTTCCGCTAGTTCCCTACTTGGGGCATCCGACGATTGTGACTTCTGTTTTACTTGCGTCTGAGGCGCAGAATTGGAATCCTGCATCTCTTTGATGTAGTAACTTCCTGCAGACAAGAGCAGAAATATTAGTAAACCAACTAGAGCCTGTCTTGTATTTTTTTCCATTGTGTCTCCTTAATTTCCTAGAAAAAGACTGGTCTCCCAGCCTATTTTCCTGTAAATTTTGTTATGAGTTCTTGCCATTTTGCTGGTGCCAAAATAGCCCATGGATCTTGTCCTTTGCCTAAGATACCATAGCCAATCATTAAACCAATACCAAGCGCTAAAACACCTATTAGAAGCACTATAATCACCAACAAAAAGCGATGTAATACATATGTGACTTGCTTATTCATCTTCATCTGCTTCCACACTTACCCGTTCAATCTTAGCTCCTAGCTGAGCCAATTTTTCATGGAAACGATAGTAACCTCTATCCAAATGGACAAGTTTACCAACAACAGTTTCACCTTCAGCAACTAGGCCAGTTAAAATCAAAGCCGCACTAGCTCGTAAGTCTGTTGATAGAACTTCAGCACCTTGGAGACGTTGACCACCAATGATACGAGCAGTATCACGGATAATTTCTGAGTGTAAGCCCATCCGACGCATCTCCTCTAGATGTTGGAAACGATTCTCAAAGACTGTCTCAACCATAGTTGATTCTCCTTGAGCAACCGTCATAAGAGCAGTAAATTGAGCCTGCATGTCCGTAGGAAATCCTGGATGTGGCAAGGTCTTAACATGAACTGCTTTCAGTTTCTCGCGTTGAGAACGGATACGAATCCCTTCATCTTCATCGATTACTTCAACACCCATTTCCAATAACTTAGCAATCAAGGGACGGTTATGTTCCCAAATCGCATCTTGGATTAAGACGTCTCCACCAGTCATAGCAGCTGCCACCATGAAGGTTCCCGCTTCAATACGATCCTGTACAACATTATGTATAGCACCGTGTAGCTTCTCAACACCAGTGATGGTAATCGTTTCTGTACCAGCACCCTTAACCTTCGCACCCATTTTATTTAGTAGAACAGCCAAATCCACAATCTCTGGCTCACGCGCAGCATTTTCAAGGACAGTTACACCATTAGCAAGAGTAGCCGCCATCATCAAGTTTTGAGTTGCCCCAACACTAGGAAAGTCCATATAAATATGGGCCCCCTGCAAGCGTTCTGCCTTAGCCTCGATATAACCAGCAGTTTGAGTAATCTGAGCGCCCATTGCTTCTAGTCCCTTTAGGTGAAGGTCGATTGGACGACTACCAATCGTACAGCCACCAGGCATAGAAACCTTTGCATGCCCCATGCGTGCTAAAATTGGTCCTAAAACTACAATAGAGGCACGCATCTTGCTCACATACTTATATGGCGCTTCTTCTGTGATATCACCTGTCGCATCAACTTCGACAATATGAGCATCCTGATCGAAATCAACCTGAGCATGCAGGCCACGAACTACCTGATTCATGGTAAACACATCTGATAAGATAGGGACATTTTTTAAGACAGTTTTTCCTTCACTTGCTAAAACAGTTGCAGCAAGTAAGGGTAAGACTGCATTTTTTGCACCCTCAATGGTGACACTTCCTACCAGGCGATTATCCCCACCTTGGACTACAATTTTTTCCATAAAATATTTTCCTTTGCTTACAATTTTAGAGTAGTGTTCGAATCGCTTCTCGCCATAGTTGGAATAGACTTAGGAAAAAGGAGCTAATAAGATAGCCTAGTCCTAAACTAATCAATGCTACTAAGAATCGAACTTTTCCCGCATTTGCCTTTGTTACCTTCAAAATCTGATCCCATTTGACTAAATCCTTCAAAAGTTGAAAGACGAGGTAAATAAAGAACATATGACTACTAAGGGTAAAAAATAATTGAATCATCGGCTTATTATACCATCTTCTTTTGCTCTATGCTAGTTTATGGACTAACTATCTTTTTAAGGATTGTTTTTCAGATAGTCTATCGCATCCTGAAGTGTTTTTACTGGAACAATCTTCATATCTGTCTTAATCATTTCAGCAGCTTCTAAAGCTGTATCATAGTTGTTTTTAGCATAAGGATTAGCTTTTTTAGTCTCTTCAGTGACTGGATTATTTGGAGCAAAGAATACTGTAGCCCCTTTTTTAGAAGCAGCAACAACCTTTTTATCAATCCCACCAATATCACCGACATTTCCATCCCTGTCGATACTTCCTGTACCTGCGACGATACGGCCGTTACGAAGAGTTGGCTCAGCAATTTGTGTATAAATCGATAAACTAAACATCAATCCTGCACTAGGTCCACCGATTCCTGCTGTTGAAAACTGAATAGGTACATCACTCGTTACTTCTGTACGGTCAATCAATCCTATTCCGATTCCATTTTTTCCGTTTTCTAACGTAATAATTTTTCCCTCTGCAGATTTGATCTGTCCGTCTTCTTCATAGGTGACCTTAACCTTATCTCCTAGATTTTGAGAGTTGACATACTCAACCATTTCTTTGGAACTCTCAAAAGTTTTATCATTAACTGCTGTTACTGTATCTGCAATATTGAGAATCCCCTTAAAGGTTGAATTATCCGTTACGGTTAAAACGTAGACACCCAAATAATTGAGCTCTATCTTTTTACCAGCAGTCTTTAGTCCCTGGTATTTTGCCATATTCTGAGAAGTTTCCATGTAAAATTGATTAATACGGACAAATTCTGCGTCTGATGAACCACCCGTCATTTCTTTGGCGCTATGGATATCTGTGAAAGGCGTCAACCAAGCATAAATCAAGTGAGCTAATCTAGCTCTTTGAACTCCAACTGTCACAAATTGGTAGGATCCTGGTTCACTATCTAATTTATCATCTACTTGCAAAATACGTCGGATATCTTCTGATGTCCCCGGAACCTCTATATAGTATGGAAGTGGCACCGTGAATGCAAGAAAAGTCATCACCAAACCTATAATCAGGTATATGGGCCATCTAGTTTTTTTCTTCATTTTTTAACTCCTCTAAGACAGCATCTGGCACATACTCACTAATATCTCGATTAAATTTTAGTAATTCCCTTACCGCTGAAGAACTGAGATATAAGTGTTCTAGTCGACTGTGGAGGTAGACTGTCTCAATTTCTCTTGCCAACTGATGATTGTAATAATCAAAGCTTGCTTCATATTGTAAGTCTGCAGCGTTACGTAATCCACGAACAAGAACATGGACACCCAGTCTTCTAGCAACATCAACAACTAATTCGTCGTGAGATGCCAACACTTCAATATTTTCCAAATGCGCTACTGCTTTTTCGACAGATTTCTTTCGACTTTCTATCGACAAAAAACCTGTTTTATGCGGGTTATAAAAAATCCCTACATACAATTTATCAAACAATATACTAGCACGCTCAATTAGTTCCAAATGTCCATTGGTAATTGGATCAAAAGAACCTGTGAATAGCCCAATCTTATCTGACATAAACCGTCACCTTACTAATACCATATATTTTTTCTTTCCAGATACCCACACAGGCGATTTCTTCTGGAAGCTCTACCGATTTATCTGTTTCACAGACCACCATGACATCATCTGCCAAAAGATTTCTCTCGGCCATTTTTTCAATGTCGGAAACGATCTGTTCCTTTGCATAGGGAGGGTCCAAAAAGATGAGATCAAAGACACCTTCCACTTGTTCCAAAGCCCGTTCAGCTTCCATTTTCAATAACTGAAACTTAGAAGTTTCCTTGGTCATCTGGATGTTCTCTGTCACAATACTTTGAGCTCTTCGATCTTTCTCCACTAATACCGCACTTGACATGCCTCTTGAAACTGCTTCAATAGATAAACCACCACTCCCTGCATAGAGGTCTAATACACGTCCCCCTTCAAAGTAGGGACCAATCATATTAAAAATTGCTCCCCTAACCTTATCAGAAGTAGGTCTGGTCGTTTTTCCATCAAGCGTCTTTAGAGGACGTCCTCCGTAGATTCCTGATACAATTTTCATAAATTATATTATACCAAATTCTTGCAAAAAAGAAAAAACCGAACCTTGTGGTTCGATTCCTTAGAGAATATTTTCATAAGTATCTCTGACTTCTTGAGGCCAAACACTGGTTTGGACTTCACCGATATGCTTCTTACGTAGCAGGAACATCGCCATACGAGATTGACCTATCCCTCCACCGATTGTCAGAGGGAAGAGACCATTCAAAAGTGCTCTATGCCACTCAAGATTTAAGCGTTCTTCATCTCCCGTGATAGCTACTTGACGACGGAGAGTATCTTCATCGACACGAATTCCCATTGAAGATAATTCAAAAGCCGCACTTAGGTTATCATTCCAAACAAGGATATCTCCATTCAGACCCTTATAGCCATTTTCAGACTCAGTTGTCCAATCGTCATAGTCAGGTGCACGTCCGTCATGAGGTTTCCCATCAGACAATTCTCCACCGATACCAATTAGGAAGACTGCGCCAAACTCTTTACAAATAGCATTTTCACGTTCTTTAGGTGTTAAGTCTGGGTAACGCTCTACAAGTTCCTCAGTATGGATAAAAGTAATTTGCTTAGGCAGAATTGACTCAATATCATAACGAGCTTCCACTGCAAGTTCCGTCAGGCGAATAGCCTTATAAATCTTTTCAACTGTTTCTTTAAGATAAGCTAGGTTGCGATGCCCATTAGGAATGACCTTTTCCCAGTCCCACTGGTCAACATAAACCGAGTGAGTCGCATCTAGTGAATCTTCGTCTGGGCGAAGAGCCTTCATATGAACAAAGAGACCCTCTCCTTCGCCAAAACCAAAACGAGCCAAGGTATGACGTTTCCATTTGGCAAGTGAATGGACTACCTCATAAGTTTCATTAGGAATCTGCAAAACCTTAACTGAAACTGGATTTTCAATACCTGAAAGGTTGTCCTGCATCCCATCACCAACCTTACTCAATATTGGGCCTTGTACTTCAACCACTTCTAATTTATCTTTTAAATACTGGGTAAAGGTGTTTTTTACAAATGATATTTCCTCTTGTTGGAGGATAAAACTTTTCTTCATACATCTCTCCTTCTGAATAATAAGATGATTATACCCTTTTGACAGTAAAATTGAAAGCAAAAAATAAAAAAGAGCTCATTTGAGCTCTAAAAGTATTAATCGTCTCTTCCAAAGATACGTAGGAAGCTAAGGAAGAGGTTGATAAAGTCGAGGTAGAGGCTAAGTGCTAAAGAAATTGCCCAGCCTGTAGCTACCTGACCATCTGACTCTTCGTAAACATAACGAATTTTTTGGTTATCCCAAGCAATCAAACCTGAAAAGACAAGAACCATGACAATACTAATGATATAGTCAAATAGACCACTATTCAAGAAGATATTAACAATCATGGCAAGAATGAGTCCGATTAAGGCTGCAATCAAAGCTCGCCCCAGTCCACTCAAATCTTTTTTAATAACAACTCCTACGATAGCCATTACAAAGAAGAGAGCCGCACTAGAAATAAAAGCTGTCAATACTGTTCCAGGAAGGTAGAGCGACACAATAAAACTAAGTGAAAAACCATTTATTACAGAATAAATGAGGAAAATAGGAAGGGCTGCTGGGCTATTCTTATAAGCCATATTACTGGCTGCAATGACAAGGGCAACTTCCACCACACCTGTCACAATTAACCAAATTCGAGCATTCAGCATCAACTGAACTAAAACATCTTGGAAGGTTGTTAGCATCAAGGCTGAAACAAGAGCAGATAAGGCAATTCCAACTCCTACAAAAGCATAGACTTTTGCATAGAATTGATTCAAACCAGAATGTTCTTGAATAATTGTTTGATTCATATTACTTCTCCTTTTAAAATCTTTTTACTGATTATAACAAAAATTAACTATTTTAACTCAAATAAAACATGAGTATACCTGCCGCAATAGCGACATTTAGACTTTCCGCCTGCCCTTTCATGCTTATGTGAACCAGTTGGTCAGCTTGCTCCGTCATGAACGGACTAATTCCTTGACCTTCATTTCCCATAACCAAGGCAAAATTCTCTAGCCGAACCAGCTCACGATAATCTTTAGAATTTTGAGATAGGCTAGTTGCTAGTATCGGTAGGGCAGTCTTTTTTGCCTCTTCAACAAATGTTTCAACAGGCATGCGATAAATCGGCAAATGGAAATGACTACCTTGCATTGAACGAAGTGTTTTTAAACTATAAATATCAGCTGACTTACTTGAAACGATAACTCCAGAAAAACCTGCTGCATCTGCCGTCCGAATCATCGTGCCAACATTTCCAGGATCCTGCACGTCTTCCAAGAAAAGATATTTTCCAGAGGTCAGGTCCGGCACTTGTTCCTCCTCCTTTTTTACTATGGCAACGATGCCCTGAGGAGTTTGCGAATCTGCTAAATCAAGCAAGATTTCTTCCGACACAAAGACAGTCTGAGGATAAGTTCCTAATATTTCACCATGCTCAATCAAAGCAAATATTGTTTCAATGGTGGCACCTGCTTGAACAGCCTCCTCAAACAAATGCCAACCTTCTATTAGGTAACTATTTTTTCGATATTTTTTTTGATGTAATTTCTTAGCCTTTTTCACCACAGAATTGGCTTTAGAGGTTATAATAGTCATAGATATATTATAACACACTCAAGGAGGTTTGGTATGCAAAAGGTGAAAATGATTGCTCAAGGACGAGTCCAAGGAGTCGGTTTTCGCTGGGGTGTCTATAGTCTTGCTTTAGAATTAGGCGGAATCACTGGACGTGTTTGGAACAATGATGACGGAACTGTTGAAATCCTTGCTCAAGCAGAGTCTTCAACCATTATGGCCAAATTTATCCAAGAAATCAGAAAAGGACCAACTCCCTTCTCAAAAGTAACCTACCTAGATGTGCAACTGAGCAATTTCCCTTCCTATCCGGATTTCAAAGTCGCAAATTAGGTCTCTAGAACTATTGTATATTTTCAAAAAAAACAGTAGAATAGAAAGGTATAATTTTTAGATAAGGAATAAAAAATAGTGAAATTAGTAAAACGTTTTGCCATTTCAGCTATGGGAATGGCTATGCTATTAGTCTTGACAGGTTGTGTACAGGTTGATAAAGCAACAGGACAACCTACAGGATTGATTTGGAATACAATCGGAGCACCTATGGCTGAAGCCATCAAGTACTTCGCTAACGACCAGGGGCTTGGTTTTGGTCTAGGAATCATCATCGTGACCATTATTGTCCGCTTGATTATTTTACCGCTTGGTATCTATCAATCTTGGAAAGCAACGCTTCATTCTGAAAAGATGAACGCTCTCAAACATGTCCTTGAACCACACCAAACTCGACTCAAGGAAGCAGAAACACAAGAAGAAAAACTCGAAGCCCAACAAGCTCTCTTCGCCGCTCAAAAAGAGCACGGTATCAGCATGTTTGGCGGAGTAGGATGTTTCCCACTCTTGCTTCAAATGCCGTTCTTCTCAGCTATCTACTTTGCAGCTCAACATACAGAAGGAGTTGCTGAAGCTAACTTCCTAGGAATTGAACTTGGATCACCAAGTTGGATTTTAGTGGCCTTCGCAGGTGTTCTCTACTATCTTCAGTCACTTCTTTCTCTTCATGGGGTTGAAGACGAAACTCAAAGAGAACAAATCAAGAAGATGATTTACATGAGTCCGATGATGATCGTCATGTTCTCAATCTTCTCACCAGCCAGTGTAACTCTATACTGGGTTGTCGGTGGTTTCATGATGATTCTTCAACAATTCATTATTAACTACATTGTTCGTCCAAAACTTCGTAAAAAAGTCCGTGAAGAATACGCTAAAAACCCACCTAAGGCTAGCACTAGTTCAGCTAGTCGAAAGGACGTGACTCCTGAGTCAACAACTGCTATCACAACTTCTAACAAGAAGAAAAACAAAAAACGCAATTCTGGAAAACAACATTCTAGATAAAAAATAAAAGGCTTAGCATTCTAGCTAAGCTTTTTTAATACAACAAAAGCCCGATGTTCCCATCAGGCTTCTTTTTATCCATGTACACGTTTCATGTAATCTTGATAGCTTTCTGTATCCATCAATTCCTTAGCATTCTTCACACGTTCTGCTGTCGGAGGTTTAACCCCTTCAAGTGAATACGGAATCCCAAGTTCACGCCATTTGAACTCTCCCATGGTGTGGTAAGGTAAGATTTCAAACTTATCAACGTTTTTAAGAGTTTTTACGAACTTACCAAGTTCAATCAAATCTTCATCACGGTCTGTCAATCCAGGCACTAGTACGTGACGAATCCAAACAGGTTTACCAATATCTGATAGATATTGAGCACAAGCCAAGATATTTTTATTGGTCTGACTAGTTACAATCTTATGTTGCTCCTCATTGATTTCCTTGATGTCAAGAAGAACCAAATCTGTCACATCCATAAGCTTATTGAATTTTTCAAGATACCGTGGTTTATTACGGAATGGAAGAGCACAGGTATCAAGGGTACAGTGTATACCTTTTTCTTTTGCCTTTGTAAAGAGGGCAATCAAAAAATCAATTTGAAGTAGAGCTTCTCCACCGCTGACTGTAATACCACCCTTTTTGCCCCAGAAACCCCGATAACGAAGAGCTTCTTCTAAAACATCATCCACTGTTCGTTCACGAGACTTATTGGTTTCCATAGCCCATGTATCTGGGTTATGACAGTACTGGCAACGCATTTGACAGCCCTGAAGAAACACAATAAAACGAATACCCGGTCCATCAACAGAACCAAAACTCTCTGTTGAGTGTACCATCCCTGTCACTTGTCCATAATCAATTGTTTCTTCACTCATATCGTTCCCTTTCTTGAAACCGTTTTATAGCTTTATTATATCACGACTAAAAGGAAAAACAAGAATTTTTGTTTACTTTTTAGAAAACAAGCTATTTTTTTCTTTCAACTTTCACGATTTTCAAAAACTCTATTCATTCTTGTCAAAATCAAAGCCATATAAGGTTGCAAAATAGTCCTCAGGTCGCTCTGCTCTACGGATTAGCCGTGCACCACCATCCTCTGTGTAGAGGATTTCAGCTGAGCGTAGTTTAGCATTGTACTGGTAACCCATAGAAAATCCATGCGCACCTGTATCATGAATAACCAACAGATCGCCAATTTCTGTTTGAGGTATTTCACGATTAATCGCAAACTTGTCGTTGTTTTCACATAGTGAACCAACAACATCAACGACTTCAGCTTTACCGTCAGGATTCATCATATTAGTAATATGGTGATAAGCACCATACATAGCTGGTCTCATAAGATTGACAGCTGACGCATCTACCCCTAGATAGGTACGGTAGGTTTTCTTTTTATGAGTTACTTTTGTAACTAGAATTCCATGAGGTGCCAACATAAAGCGTCCTAGTTCTGTAAAAATCTTAACTTGACCAAGACCTGCTGGTGTAAGGACTTCTTCATAAACCTGACGAACTCCCTCACCAATTAAATCAATGTCATTAGGCTCTTGGTCTGGGCGATAGTTGACCCCTATACCACCCGAAAGATTGATAAAGTCTAGTGAAATACCCAATTTATCCTTAATTTCTACGGCTAACTCAAAGAGTTGGCGTGCCAATTCTGGATAATAGAGGTGGGTCACTGTATTTGAAGCAAGAAAAGAATGAATCCCAAAGGTTTTTGCTCCCTTTTCTTTCAGAATAACAAGGGCTTCAAAGAGTTGCTCCTTGGTCATCCCAAACTTAGCTTCACCAGGATTATCCATAATATCTGTTCCTAGTTCAAATACTCCACCGGGATTATAGCGGCAAGAGATAATTTCAGGAATTCCTGTAGCTCGCTCTAAATGCTCAATATCTTCGAAGGCATCCAAGTTAATGGTAGCTCCCAATTCATGGGCATAGGCGTACTCTTGATCAGGAGTGTTATTGGATGAGAACATCATGTTTGGGCCTGTAAACCCAAGCTTGTGACTCATCAAAAGCTCTACATAGCTAGAGCAATCCACTCCACATCCTTCTTCTTTCAAAATTTTTAAGATGGCTGGAGTTGGGGTTGCTTTTACTGCGAAGTATTCTTTAAATCCTTTATTCCAAGAAAAAGCTTGATTAACTGCGCGTGCTTTCTCGCGAATCCCTTTTTCATCGTAGAGGTGGAAAGGGGTTGGAAACTCTTCAACGATTTTTTCTAAGGCTTCACGTTTAATAAATGGTATTTTCATAGAACTCCTTCATATCCATTATCAAAGAAAGGCTGGGACAAAAGTTCCAACCTTTTAGTATCTTATTATCTCTTATTTTTCTGTATCGAAGATATTTCCAACTTCAACAGCAATTTGTTGGTTCTTCACATCAATATTGGTAACCTTCAAGAGTGACTTGTAGTCGAACTGTTGCTCACGGTCTTCCTGTGCATTATCAGCAAAGACAGCTACACCAGCCAACTCTGAATCAAACTCAGACAAGAGGCTAATCATCCCGTTAATGGTTCCTCCACCCTTCAAGAAGTCATCGACGATCAAGACACGACTTCCTGCTTTGAGACTACGTTTTGAAAGAAACATTTTTTCGATACGGTCACTAGAACCTGATACGTAGTTGACACTAACAGTTGAACCCTCAGTAATTTTTAAGTCACGACGGACAATGACAAATGGTACGTTGAGAACATTTGCTACTGCATTTGCAAGCGGAACTCCTTTTGTAGCAACTGTCATGACTGCATCAATCTTTTGATCCATGAAACTTTTCGCAATAATACGGCCAATATTTTTCAAGATTGACGGTGTGCTGAGTAAGTCAGATAGATAGATATAGCCACCAGGAAGGATACGATCGCTTTCTGAAAGCTTTTCCCGTAGCTCATTAATAATTGCTTTAGAATCTTGAGTAGAAATAGATGGTGTAAAAATAACTCCTCCACCTGCACCTGTCACAGTTTGGATATGACCAATTTCAATTTCTTCAAAAGCTCGCTTAATAATGACAATATCTTCTGAAATTGAAGATTTAGCTGATTCATACTTTTCTGCAAAAATATTAAGGCTGGTTAATTTATAAGGATTGTTGATCAAATAATTGGAAATCACAACCATCCGGTCACTTCTTCTTAATTTCATTACGTATTCACCGTTCTTTTATTTAGTCTTGTTTTCATTATAACATACTGAAGTCAAAAAAACGAACTTTATTGTCAAAATAAAGCTCATTTTTTTGTTTCTAGTCTATTTTTGGTTTGTAGAAGGAACGATTGTCCATTGCAAAGACCTTGTTGGTCATTTCTCCTTGATCAACCAATGCTAGTGCAGTTGACATCATCATCATGCTTGCATCTAGATTATCAATCATATGAATAATCTCTGCTTCCATGATACGTGGACGAACAGGACTTCCATATTCAAGAAGACCGTGGTGGCTAAGAATAACATGACGAAGGAGGACAACCTCTTCTTTCGTTTCATCGATTCCCAACTCCATCACTGTCTTTGTAATTTCACTGTCAATCAAAGCAATATGCCCTAAAAGATTTCCTCTTACTGTATATTCTGTCTGATTAGGGCCCGTTAACTCAATGACTTTAGCTAGATCATGAAGCATGATTCCTGCATATAATAGACTTTTATTGAGTTGAGGATAAACATCTCCTATTGCATCTGCCAAACGTACCATAGTTGCTGTATGATAGGCCAAACCTGTTTCAAAGGCGTGATGATTGGTTTTAGCAGCTGGATAAGAATAAAACTGCTTATCGTACTTGGTATAAAGGCTACGAACGATTCGTTGCCAGATGGGATTTTCGATTTTAAAAATCATCTGTGCCATATAGTCACGGATTTCCTTTACATCTACTGGAGATTTCACCTTAAAATCTGCTGGGTCAATGGGTTCTCCAGGCTGAGGCAAACGCAGTGTAATTTGATTGACTTGCGGAGTGTTATTGTATACTTCACGACGTCCCTGCATGTGAACAACCTTCCCTGCCGTAAAGACCTCAACGTTATGAGGTTGGGCATCCCAGAGTTTTCCTTCGATTTCCCCGCTATCATCTTGAAAGGTGAAAGCTAAATAATTTTTTCCTGCACGAGTTTGCCTTAAATCAGCTGACTTAATCAGGTAAAAACCTTCAAAGTATTCGTCTTTCTTCATGTTACTAATCTTCATATTCTTCCTCATCTTCTTGGAACTGGAGTAAATCAAGCGCAGGTTCACCTTCTGACAATTCAATATGTCGAAGAGTTCGCTCGATAGCAGTAGTACGTCGGTTTAATAATTCATCAATATTGCCCGAGGCATGTTGGAGGTGTTTTTGCGCTTTAACCAAAATACCACCGAACTTACCAAACTCAGTTTTAACACTAGCAAGAGTTTTACTAATATGGTCAGCACTCTTTTGGATATTAAGGGTCTTGAAACCAACTGATAGGGAATTGAGAAGAGCTGACAAGGTACTTGGTCCCGCAACGATAATCTGCTCTTCCCGTCTCAAATCATCAAAGAAAATTGGATTGCGAACAATTTCTGAGTAAAGACCTTCCGTCGGTACAAACAAAACTCCAAAATTAGTTGTCCGAGGCGGTGCTATGTATTTGCTCTTAATATCCTTGGCAAAGCGTTTAACACTTGTTAAGAGAGATTTACGACAACGCTCAATCTCATCCTTATCACCTGCTTCATAAGCCTCTTCTAAGCGGTAATAATCTGCAAGTGGAAACTTAGAATCAATCGGTAGGTAGACATATTCCTGGTCACCTTGTCCAGGCAACTTGATGGCGTATTCTACACGTTCACTAGAGTTTGCAACCGTTGCAAATTCTCTTTCATACTGGGCTGGTGTCATGATATCTTCAATAATCTGCCCCAGTTGTAATTCACCTAGAATTCCTCTAGTTTTCGTACCAGACAAGACTTTATTAAGAGCGCCAACATCACGCGCCACAGTCTGCATTTCTCCAAGTCCTCGGTTGACAGACTCCAGTTGTTTGGAAACCGTTTCGAAGGAGGCTTGCAAACGCGTCTGCAAGGTCTTTTCTAACTTTTCCTCGACCGTTTGACGCATCTGCTCTAAACGTTGTTCATTTGATTCCTGCAGGGCTTGGAGTCGTTGGTCGGTCTTATCTCTAGTTTGGAGAAGATTCTCATTCATCTCCTGTCGAACCTGAGTCAGACCTTGGTGCAATTCAATTCGCACTTCCTGCAAACGGTCGCTAACAGCCACTTCTAGATTTTTTTGGTCCAGCTGACTGGCTTGTCTGGCTTGCTCAAATCGATAATCTAGCTGGTCTGAAAGGTTGTCTGCCTGATCTTCTAAACTCTTGGTCAGATATTTCTCCTGCTTGTCCTGCCTCTGCCAAATGAGAAAGAGGCCGGCTAGGTTCACAATTAATAATACAAGAAGTAAACTTTCCATCCTACCTCCTATCCTTGCTATGCAGTACGACCACATAGCCATCTTGGCAAGTCACTGAAACTTCCCTATCTATATATTCGTTAGAGGCGTATACTTTCTTAAAGAAAAAATTCTCCTCTGTCAGTTCATACTTAGCACCGATAATGGTCAACTGGCTATCCCTCACAGGCATAAATGCAAGGTAATCATAGTCCGAACGTGGTTCTAGCTGACTGGTCCCTTCTGGGCAATAGCTAATCAAGTTTTGCCCATCCTCAATCTCTATTTGGCGCATATAGGGTGCCAACTTAGGATTACTAGGTAGAAAAACATTTGCCAACATATGATCGATTCGACCACCTAGGGCACCAAATATAGTCACCTGAGCCTGAGGATTTTTTTCAAAAATCGTTAAAAGTGCTAGTTCCAGATCAGTATCATCCTTCTCTGGCTGAGCTTGGACAAAGTACTGTGAACGTTCTTGAATCAACTGACGCTCTTCTACAGTCACAGAATCAAAATCCCCAACTGCAAGAGCAAGAGGAAGTTTTTCCTCCAGTACCCAAAGTGAGCCTCGATCCACACCGATAAAGCAGTCAAAATCTGTCCGATAGTGACCGCGGTCTCCGCCTGCAAAAACTGCAACTTTAGTCCAGTTGTTTTCTGAGAGCTTGCACTCGTTCATTGACATCTCCCTTAAAGACATAAGAACCTGCTACAAAGACTGTTGCACCAGCTTCTTTGGCTTGAGCAATAGTTTTATCATCAATCCCACCATCAACTTCGATTTCAAAGTTCAAGTCCTTCTCCTCACGAAGTGCCACTAACTCACGAATCTTATCCATAGTTTCAGGTAGGAAAGCTTGTCCGCCAAATCCAGGGTTAACCGTCATCACTAAGACTTGGTCAACTAGGTGAAGCACGTGCTTAATGGCTTCAACAGGAGTACCTGGGTTAATGACAATCGAAGGTTTAACACCGAGAGAACGAATCTTTTGAAGAGCCCCGTGGATATGAGGTGTTGCTTCCACATGGATGCTGATGATATCTGCTCCTGCACGCGCAAAGTCTTCTAGATGATGTTCAGGATTTGATACCATTAAGTGGCAGTCAAAGACCATCTTGCTATGAGGACGAAGAGCCTCGACTACACCTGCACCAAAGCTGATCTGAGGTACAAAGTGACCATCCATGATATCGATATGGGCGTATTCTGCCCCAGTTGCTTCTAGGCGTTTTATTTCACGTTCAAAGTTGGCATAATCTGCTGCCAGAATTGACGGAGCAATCTTGTATTGAGACATAGGTTTCTCCTTATTTTGGAATTTTTTTGCTGACTTTTTTATAGGTTTCTCTACGATTTTCAATCTCACTGAGGAATTGTAGGTAGTTATCAAAACGGAAGGTGGCAATGATGCCCTCTTCTACTGCAGGTTTAACCGCGCAAGAAGGTTCGTGGGTATGCGTACAAGTACGGAACTTGCAGTCTCGACTGACACTAGCAATTTCTGGAAAGGCTTGATTCAGGTCTTCTGCTGTTGTCACTTCGTAATCCAGCGATGAAAAACCTGGTGTGTCTGCGATTTTCCCACCATTGAGATTGTAAAAACTAACCGCTCGAGTAGTATGGCGACCACGGCCTAGACTATCAGAGATCTCTCCTGTTTCTAGATTAAGATCAGGTGCGATTTTATTGAGGAGGGTTGACTTCCCAACACCTGTCTGCCCCATGAAGACCGTAACTTTATCTGTCAACAAGGGTAAAAGTTCCTCTTTACTCGTCACAAAATCGTAACCAATAGCACCATAGGTTTTCTCGTAAAAATCCAGCTCTTCGCTATCCTCTAGTAAGTCCATTTTGGAAATATAGACGATAGGATGAATGCCCTTATGCTCTAAAAGAACCAAGAACCGATCCAATAAGTTGCTATTAAAGTCAGGCTCTTTGGCCGACATGATCACCACAGCTTGGTCAATATTGACAATGGGTGGGCGAACCAGACTATTTTTTCGTTCGTGAATCTTGAGGATATAACCTTCGGAATTTTCCTCCGCAGAAAAATCTACCCAATCTCCAACATATGGCGTATGGCCTTTTTTACGAAAATTCCCACGCGCGCGTGTTTGATAAACCTTGCTATCACTCTCCACATAGTAGAAACCCGCCAAGGCTTTAATGATTTGTCCCTGCATCTTAGAGCCCTTGTCCTTTAAGCGCATCTGCTAGACTGGCAAATTCTTCTAAACCAAGAGCTTCACCACGTACACTTGGTGACAAGCCGGCTTGCTCCAAAGCCTTGGTCAGCTTATCCTTGATCTCCTCAGTCTTCCCAAAGTAACCTGTCAAGTTGTTCCACAAGGTCTTGCGACGATGAGTAAAACTAGCCTTGGAAACTTTAAAGAAGAATTTCTCGTCTTCCACTGCTACAGCCGGTTCTGGGCGACGTACCATTTTCAGGATAGCTGAGTCCACATTTGGTGCTGGCACAAAGACTGTACGAGGTACGATAAAAGCAACCTTAGCTGTCATGTAATACTGAACTGCAATGGACAAGCTACCATATGCCTTGGTATTTGGTTGAGCAGAGATACGATCTGCCACTTCTTTTTGCATCATGACCACAAACTCACTAAAAGGAATGCCACTTTCAATCAAGTGCATGAGAATAGGCGTCGTGATATAGTAAGGCAAGTTGGCTACCACCTTGATTGGTAAGTCAGGATTTTTGAAATTCTGGATATGTTGTGCCAAGTCAACTTTTAGTATATCCTCGTTGACTACGGTCACATTGTCAAAATCACGCAGAGTATCTGCCAGGATTGGTACCAAGCGGTGGTCAATCTCAAATGCCATGACTTGAGCTGCACGCTCAGCTAAAAACTCAGTCAAGGCACCAATTCCTGGCCCAATCTCGATGACATTGACTTGGTCATCAATTTCAGCCGTATCCACAATTTTTTGAAGGATATTGGTATCGGTCAAGAAATTTTGTCCGAAGGACTTTTTAAAGGTAAAACCGTGACGCTCCAGCACTGCCTTGGTCACGCTATAATCTGCAATTCTCATTTATTCTCTTTTCTAATATTAAAGAACTTTCTAATCTTGAGTTCTTCCTTCTTGTCCCTCACTAAGCTTTTGCATGTCTCTAAAAGCTGTTAGGCTAACATAGGCACCCGCTTCATAATACTCAGTTGGGTTAATGGCATAATCAAAAACTTCAATCATGCCTCCCGCTTCTTCAATCATGCCATTCCATTTTTCATCGAAAACCATTCGTAGACGTTTCCAATCAGTAAATACTGGGACGGAATTTCGTCCATCTTTTCCCTCTCTAACGGGAATATTAAAGTTAGCGTCTTTTTCCAAAACAAAGGAATTTCCTTCTGAATTATCCTCTGGGAATCCTGATGTTGCATCTAATGGAAGCAAGAATTTTGCTTTAGGCATAGCCATAGAGAAGAACTTGTAGTAAAGCCCATAAACTAGTTCTTGCTCTTCTGTAGTCGGTTGATCCATCTGCCCCATCAAGAGCATCCATCTTACTAGATCAGGATTCATGACAGGCACTTGTATTTCTGGCAAATCAGAAAAATCTGGTTTTTGGACTAAGGCTGAAGCACTGATGCTGACTTCCTTGGAATTAAAGATTGCTCCCAAGGCACCATTTAAGTAAAAGGCTGTCCCTAGGAAATTTTCAATCCCTTTTTTATCTTCCGTATTTTCAATCAATTTTACGACTGAGTTTGGTCGGCTGTCAATGGTTTCCTTGAATTGGCGATACCAAGATGGGGTCAAAAGCATGATCATGGGATCAGTACACAGATAACCTTCCTCACCTCTGTCATAAGTAGTTGAAAAGAGGTAAGGTTCGCCTGTTTTTTCCGAATAAACAGCATAAATTGAATCTGCTACTAACAACTTATCCTTGACAATTTCTGCTAGACGTTCCAACTTACGAGTGTTGATTTGATAGCTTTCTTCACTTTCAGTTTCCTGATTTTGACGGCATTTCCATAAAAAGAGACGTAAAATCTCTACGCTGTCATCAAGGCTAGCTGCCAAATAATCCTCGTTGGTCAACTGCCCCTCTTGGATGGCTACAAAAGCACGATAAAGAGCATCTGAATAGCTAGATAATTTTTGCTCTTCATCAATGCCTGAACTAAAGAGCACACTTCCCTTTTTCAATTCATCCAAAGAAGGATTCCTATCAACTACTAGATGGGCAAGAACTTCATCAGTTAGACTATCTGCATCTTTGTTTTGACTGCTGAGTTTTTTGACTTCTACAGTACCAAGAGCCTCCATTCCTTGGTCAGGATTGCATAACTGCAACTGATCCCCAACCTTCAGAGTCCCTTCTAAACTCCCAACAATCAATAATTGATTCGTTTCCTTCATAGGAAGAAAATCTAGAACTCCCACACAAGCATTGTCTCTTGTTTCTACTGTTTCCTTATTGGATTCAGTTGTTTTTGTTGCTTCTGTCTTTTTTAAAAAATCAAAGATTCCCATAACTTTTCCTCATTATCTCCACTCAGCACAAATCCTATGGAGTCACTTTTCTAATGATTGCTACCAAGCCTGATTAAACCGTATATGATTACTTCTATTGTATCACATTCCCCTTACATTTTGGGGTAGTTTCTCAATTCTCATAAGATTTCATGGCATCTTCAACTTCAGCTAAACTGATGCCAAATAACTCTAAACGCTTGAGGAGTTGCTTACCGTTAGAATAGCCAATGCGTAGCTGTTCGCCCAGATACTCTCGGCGTTTTCGGCTATCCGCTCCGGCTAAAAAACCTAGACGAATCAAGTCACTACGGTTAATATCAAAGTCGCTTTCTGCTTCAAACTGCTCGGTGACTTGAGCCAAAGCTGTCTTCAAATCTTCGTAGCTGGCATGTTCGATTCCTAGAGAACGTCCCTTTGTCTTAGACTTAGGCACTGCTTCTTCTCGTTTGAGAAAGGCGTGTTGCACTGTCGGAATGGCCGTCATAATCATCCGACGAATCCGCTCCCCGTTAAAATCAGGATCTGTAAAAACAATCACCCCATGACGCTCATGTAAACGTTGAATTCGTTCAAGATCTTGTTCATTGATAGCCGATCCACGAGTCTCATAGGTCTCCACATCAAAATAACGTTTTAGATTTGCCGTGTCATCACGTCCTTCGACTACGATGACTTGGTAAATTTTCTCTTTCATGATTTACTTTCCAATCCAAAGATGCCTTCTGCATTGGCACTTGTCGCAGCAGCTAATTCTTCTGTTGTCATACCACGCAAGTCCGCAATAAAGTCTACTACATAGCGCGTGTAAGCTGTCTTGTTTTCACGACCACGCTTGGGTACTGGGGCTAAATAAGGTGCATCCGTTTCTACCAAAATCTTATCCAAAGGTAAATCTTTGGCTGCTTCCTGAATATCTGTCGCCTTCTTGAAGGTCACCACTCCAGAAAAAGAAATAGTCATACCAAGCTCCACGAACTTCTCTGCCCAATCCAAAGAACCTGAGAATGAGTGCATAATCCCGCCACAAGGACCAACTCCCTCGCTTTTGATAATCTCATAGGTATCTTCTAGCGCATCACGGGTGTGAACCACAAAAGGTAAATCTAGTTCCTTAGATAGCTGAATCTGACGACGGAAAACTTGTTCCTGCACTTCTTTAGGCGCTGTCATCCAATGATAGTCCAAACCAATCTCACCCAAGGCAACCACTTTTGGATGTTTTAGTTTTTCTAGCAAGTAATTCTCAACATCCTCTGTATAGGTCCCTGCCTCTGTCGGATGCCAACCAATAGTCGCATAGAGTTGATCATACTTATCTGCTAGTTCTATGGCCCGCTCAATAGTAGGCTTGTCAAAACCCACGATATTCATACGAGTTACGCCCATTTCAGCTGCTAAGGCAATTTCTTCTTCCTCGCGTCCCAAAAATTCTTCCACATTCAAGTGGGTATGAGTATCAAAAATCATTTATATTTCCTCGTTTTTTCTACCTTCTATTATACCAAAAAAAGTAGTCTCATCCTTATAGGAAAAAATATTTTGAAATCATTCATTTTTTCTTGACTGCTTATTTTCATAGCAGTATAATAACTCTTGTTGAAATTTTCAAAAAAGGAAAGAAAATGTTTACAAAACTAAAATATACCTTCATTGGTCGTCCCCTTAAATCCTTAACAGAGGGTGAAGGAGGACTTCTTGGAAAAACACAAGCACTCGCAATGCTCTCAAGCGATGCTCTATCATCTATTGCTTATGGACCCGAGCAGGTCGTCCTCGTCTTGGCTAGTCTTTCTCCCCTAGCTATTTGGTGGAGTCTCCCTATTGGCATCTTTGTCCTCTTACTATTAGCTAGCCTGACCATTTCTTATCGACAAATCATCCATGCCTACCCTCAAGGCGGGGGAGCCTATATGGTTACTCGAGAAAACCTATCACCTGAGCTAGGTTTGATTGCCGGAGGAAGCCTGCTTGTTGATTACATGCTAACAGTAGCCGTATCTGTGGCTGCAGGTGCAGATGCAATCACTGCTGCACTTCCTTCTCTCCATCCTTACAACCTCTACATCTCCATTTTTCTAGTATGTTTGCTCATGCTTTTAAATCTACGAGGACTAAAGGAATCCGCAAGCTCTCTGATGATCCCTGTCTATCTCTTTATCTTTAGTACGGTCTTCCTCTTATTGTTTGGTATCTTCCAACTGTCGACAGGTTCTCTCAGCTATCATGCAACTTCTGCAATTGGTCAAACCGTCCCAAGCCTCTCAATTGTCCTAATTTTAAGAGCCTTCACCAGCGGTTCAGCTTCACTAACAGGGGTTGAAGCTATCTCAAATGCCGTTCCATTTTTCAAAACTCCCAAAGAGAAGAACGCTGCTCAGACACTGACCATCATGTCTCTGATTCTCGGATTTCTATTTGCAGGCATTACCTTCTTAAGCTACTGGATGGGAATTACACCTCAACACGGAGAAACAATCCTTTCACAAATGGCTAAAGGGATTTTAGGGAATTCAGCTCCCGGTCAGATTGTTTATTATCTCTTCCAATTCTCAACTGCCCTAATCCTAGCCGTTGCTGCAAATACTGGTTTTTCTGCCTTTCCAATGTTGGCTTACAATATGGCTAAGAACAAGTACATGCCCCATCTCTTTATGGAAAAGGGAGACCGCTTGGGTTATTCAAACGGTATTTTAACCTTAGCTTTTGGCGCTATAATCCTTCTGCTTATTTTCAACGGAAATACAGAACGCTTGATCCCTCTTTATACTATCGGAGTTTTCGTCCCCTTTGCACTTTCTCAAACAGGTATGATTCGCCACTGGAAAAAAGAAAAAGGCTCTCATTTCTTAAAACCTGCCTTTGCTAACATCCTCGGCGCTATCATTTGTTACGCTATCGTCCTTATTCTACTCCTCTTCAGGCTTGGAGATATCTGGCCATTCTTCCCAATTATCCTGGTCCTAACCTTCCTATTTTTGTCCATCCACAGTCATTACCAAAAAGTGGCCAAACAACTTCGACTTTATGAAGGGATTCAAAAACAAAGCTACGATGGCAATGTCGTCCTTGTCTTAGTAGGAAATGTTACTCGAGTCAGTGTTGGAGCGATTAATTACGCTCAAAGCATCGGAGATGAAGTTTTGGCCATGCACATTTCCACCAAGGAAACTGAGGAAAAAGACCAAGAAATCCTCCAAGAATTTGCCGACTACTTCCCAAATATTACTCTTAAAAACATTAATACCAACTATCGCAATATTATCACACCTACAGTTCGATATGTTCGAAAAATCTCTCAAGAAGCCAAGAAAAAGAACTACACGGTTACAGTTCTAGTACCCCAATTTATCCCTAACAAACCTTGGCAAAATATCCTCCACAATCAAATGAGCCTTAAATTAAAATATGCTCTCAGATGGCACGAAGATGTCGTCGTTGCTAGCTATTCATATCATTTGAAAGAATAAAGAAAAGCTCAAAATCAGAGAAATTATCTTCTGATCTTGAGCTTTTTCTATATGTGTTATTTCCAATATATTTTCTAAAATTTCCATTCTCGACCAATGACTTTAGAAAATTCTATCTTTTAGATAAAAGAAAAATCAGTAGGCTCGAGTTCCTACTGATTTCTTTGTTTCATTCGTTTGGATTATGCAGCCAAAACTTTGCGTCCTTTACGACGACGAGCTGCCAATACGCGACGACCGTTTTTAGTTGACATACGGTTACGGAATCCGTGTTTGCGCGCACGACGTAGTTTACTTGGTTGATAAGTACGTTTCACGATGAATACCTCCTCATAGATTTTGTATTCGTTTAGCCGGCTATAATGTGATCAGTTACTAAACATACTTTACTATTCTATCTGATTCTGATTCATTTGTCAATAGCCCCGAGCAAATGTTTCCAGCTTTTTCCCATGAAAGCCTTATCTACGATACTGTTTCAAGAAGCGGGTCATCTTTTCTTGTATTTGTGCCAATTCGTCGACACGTGGTAAATAAACAATACGGAAATGATCTGGTTCTTTCCAGTTAAATCCTCGTCCATGTACCAAGAGAATCTTTTCTTGCTTCAAGAAATCGAGCACAAACTGTTCATCATCGTCGATGCGGTACATATTGCGGTCAATTTTAGGAAAGATATAGAGACCTGCTTTAGGTTTAACTGCTGACAAACCTGGAATTTCTTGAATGGCATTATAGATGAAGTTTCTTTGCTCATAGATGCGACCACCAGGAAGAAGCAATTCATCTACCGACTGGTGACCACCTAAAGAAGTTTGAACAACCTGTTGAGCTAGAACGTTAGAACAGAGTCGCATATTAGAGAGCATGTTAAGACCTTCAATGTAGCCTTTTACATGATGTTTAGGCCCAGACAAGACCATCCAGCCTACACGAAAACCTGCGATACGGTGAGATTTTGAAAGACCATTCATGCTGACACAGAAAAGATCTGGAGCCAAACTTGCGACTGGTATATGGACAAGTCCATCCATGACCATACGATCGTAGATTTCATCCGCAAAGATAATCAAGTCATTTTGGCGAGCAATCTCGATAATATCTAGTAAAAGCTCTTTAGGGTATAAAGCCCCTGTTGGATTATTGGGATTGATTAAGACAATAGCCTTGGTATTTGAACTAATTTTTGACTTGATATCATCAAGGTCTGGATACCATTCTGCTTCTTCGTCACAGATATAGTGAACAGCATTTCCCCCAGCCAAGCTGACAGCAGCAGTCCACAATGGATAGTCAGGCATTGGCACTAGAACTTCATCACCATTATCTAGAAGTCCTTGCATGGACATAACGATTAGCTCACTGACACCATTCCCTACATAAATGTCTTCAATATCAACATTAGGAATTTTTTTCAATTGGCAATACTGCATAATAGCTTTACGAGCTGAGAAAATTCCTTTTGAATCCGAATAACCTTCACTATCACGCGCATTCATAATCAAGTCATGAATAACCTCGTCAGGAGCTGTGAAACCAAACTCTGCAGGGTTTCCTGTATTCAAACGGAGGATCTTTTCCCCATTTGCTCGCATACGCATAGCCTCTTCGAGAACTGGACCACGAATATCATACGCGACGTGCTCTAATTTGATGGATTTATTAAATTCTTTCATATGACTTCCTCTATTCATCAGGATACTTAATATTATACCACTTGATGTTAAAATCGTAAATTTCCGAGTTTCAATCTACAAAAAAACCTTGCGTAACACAAGGTAAACAGAGCAAGATCGATTCCTTTTCTTTAAATTAGGAGAAGGAAGGGTAAATATGAATCTTCAAACATAGAGACTCTACAGTTAGAGAATACATAAGAACTCCTTTGAATCGATAAGGAAGGCTTCGTAATGGATGATAGTTGCAAGAACTCAGAAATCTCTTCCTGTGCTCAGCAAAACGCAAAGAAAAAATAAGTTGACTCAACAAACAACATAAATGATGTCTGGGCTAATTCGAGCCTAATTGTAAAGAATTTTACCATATCTCTGGCTTCTTCCTTGCTCTG
Source organism: Streptococcus sp. SM5 (assembly GCF_027497975.1). Classification (NCBI taxonomy): domain Bacteria; kingdom Bacillati; phylum Bacillota; class Bacilli; order Lactobacillales; family Streptococcaceae; genus Streptococcus; species Streptococcus sp. SM5. The sequence goes on from NZ_JAJNSC010000004.1 coordinate 216,192, forward strand.
ATATTTAACATTATACACTAAAATTTTTGCATTTTCAAATAAGCACATGTAAAAAGAACTCAAATATTGAGTTCTTTTTATCTACTATTTTGTAATTTCTGCCAACATTTTTTCGATATGTTG